>NZ_JAKJSW010000018.1:0-93848 GCF_050337375.1 Vibrio makurazakiensis
CTCAAATCGGACGGCCATTTTAGCGATTTAAGTTTTAGTGTCAACCACTTTTTTCAAAACTTTTTTCAAGCGCTTAGCTTGGCTAATTTGACCTGCTGATTCGTTTTGGTTTCTTACGAAGCCTTCCCGTTTCAACGAGGTCGCATTATAGAGATTTCGATCACACTGGCAAGCCCTTTTTGAAGTTTTTCTTACTTTTTTGATTGTTCGAGCGTTTTTTGTTCGAAACACCCCGTTTTCACTAGTATTCCCCTTAATTAAGGGCTTAAGGTGCCTATATAAAGGAGGACTTATGAGTTCAATACGCAGTTATAAAGGAATATCCCCCCAGATTGGACAAGATGTCTATATAGATACAAGTTCGGTACTGGTTGGTGATATCAAAATCGGTAACGACTCTAGCGTGTGGCCTTTGGTTGCAGCTCGAGGAGATGTAAACCACATCCATATTGGAGAGAGAACGAATATTCAAGACGGAAGCATTTTGCACGTCACCCATAAGAATGCAGAAAACCCTGAGGGTTATCCTCTATTAATAGGTAATGATGTCACTATCGGACATAAAGTAATGCTGCATGGCTGCACGATTGAAGATCGTGTACTTGTTGGTATGGGAGCTATCGTGCTTGATGGTGTGATTATTAAAGAAGAAGTGATGATTGGTGCTGGTAGTTTAGTTCCACCACATAAAACATTAGAGAGTGGCTTTTTGTATGTTGGTAGCCCTGTAAAAAAAGCTCGCCCGCTATCGGAGAAAGAACGAGCTTTTCTTCAGAAGTCTTCAGATAATTATGTTCAAAACAAAAATGATTATCTGAGTTCTGTAAGGCCTGTTTAATTATACGATTTGAATATTTCCAGAGGAGTCATACTCCTCTTCTTCTATTAGCTCTTCAGCCAGCTCTTCAATTTCAAATCGAAGCTCATTGAATGTTGCGATTGCTTGCTCACTCGACGTAATAGTTTTCGACGCTAAACGTTCTAGCGACCCGAGCGATATATAGCACTCAATAAGTGCACCAGATTCCTGAGCGGGAAAGATCACTCTCTGTTCAGCTTCATCCCAGGTTTGAATATCAGGAAAAAATATCGATTGATTCATTATTTATTTTCTAACTCTTCTCTAAGTGTTTGCAGTACTTTTTCAGTTTCAGGTCTAACACCTCGCCATAAAGCAAAGCTTTCTGCAGCTTGCCCTACTAACATCCCCAAACCATCATAAACTTGATTGCACCCGCAGTCTAAAGCCCACTGATTAAAGCTGGTCGCCCCTTGCTGATACATCATGTCGTAGCTCGTACTCTTGTCATGAAATATTGCCTTGGATATATCAGGAAGATCACCGCTTAGACTTGCAGARGTAGAGTTGATAACCACATCGAAACTTTGTTCTATTTCCTGCATAGAGAGCGCCTGAACATTTCCAAACTCAGCGAAAGACTCTGCTAATACTTCTGCTTTACTCAATGTTCGATTTGTTATTACCACTTTGCTCGGCATTTGATCTAGTAGAGGCTTGATAACACCACGGGCAGCTCCACCAGCACCAATCACTAATATAGTCATATCAGCAAGTGTGACCTTGTTTCTCAATAAGTCTTGAACAAGCCCTTCACCATCAGTGTTATCACCAACAACGACACCTGAGTGTAAACGCTTAAGAGTATTGACGGCACCCGCCAGTTGAGCTCGTTCTGTTAATTGTTCTGCAAACTTAAAAGCGTCTTCTTTAAACGGCACCGTTACATTACAACCTTTACCGCCGTCATTAAAAAATGCTGTCGCTGCCTGAACAAATCCATCTTTAGGTGCTTTATAGGTTGTATAGGTTAAGTGTTGTGCTGTTTGGCTGGCAAACATAGTGTGAATGAAAGGAGATTTACTGTGTTCAATAGGATTACCAAACACCACATATTGATCATTTTGCTGAGCCATATCCCTGCCTACAATGCGTAATTAAAAAAGGTCACTAAAAGTGACCCTAACATTTCAAATAAAAAACGCCAACCTTGCTACCAAGCTCTTGGACTTAAGTATTCACTATATAAACGTTGTTCAGGTGAACCTTCTTCTGGCTCGTAACGATACTCCCAACGAGCAAGTGGCGGCATAGACATTAATATCGATTCTGTTCGCCCCCCACTTTGTAGACCAAACAAGGTGCCACGATCATAAACGAGATTAAATTCAACATAACGTCCACGGCGGTACAATTGAAAATCACGTTCACGTTCTCCGTAAGGCACTTCTTTACGGCGTTCGACTATTGGTAAATAAGCAGCGGCATAACCTTCCCCTACCGCTTGCATATATGCAAAGCTCTTTTCAAAGCCCCACTCATTTAAGTCATCAAAGAACAAACCACCTACACCACGAGTTTCGTCACGGTGCGGTAGGTAGAAGTACTTATCACACCACTCTTTGTGTTCTTGATAAACATTGTCACCAAACGGAGCACATAAATCTTTGGCTGTTTGATGCCAACTTTGACAATCCTCATCGAACGGATAAAACGGCGTTAAGTCAAAACCACCACCAAACCACCAGATAGGCTCTTCACCTTCTTTCTCTGCAATGAAGAAGCGCACGTTAGCATGAGAGGTCGGGATATAAGGGTTTTTAGGGTGGATAACTAAAGAAACACCCATAGCTTCAAATTTGCGTCCAGCCAATTCAGGGCGATGAGCGGTTGCAGAAGCTGGCATCGCTTTTCCTGCGACATGAGAAAAATTAACGCCGCCTTGTTCGAATATCGCACCATTCGTCATTACTCGAGTACGACCACCACCACCTAAGCGCTCGCCGGGCTCGCGTTCCCACGCATCTTCTTCAAATAAAGCGCGACCATCAGCTTGCTCTAGTTGATGACAAATTGAGTCTTGTAAGCTTAGTAAGAACTGCTTAACTGCTTCTTTATTAATGGCTGACATTTCTTTTCCTTTGCAGGGTTAACCCTGTCTTAATACTTTTAATGTTCGTGCATCACGAATTTCGCTTGGCTTATCTCGTCCACCAGTCTGGCCATCTAAAATTGCAACCAAGTACTGCCCGAGCTGTTCTTGTACTTCTTTAGTCGTTACACACGGTGGTTCACCGGTTAAGTTAGCACTGGTCGAGGTTAACGGCTTACCAAATTCATTACACATTTTTTGAACAAGAGAGTGATCGGTAACACGAACAGCTATCGAATCAAATTGACCACTGACCCACTCCGTCACTCGCTGACTAGCTGGCATAACCCAAGTATACGGCCCTGGCCAAGTAGATTTCACTGTAGACAGTTGTTCTTCGGTCAATTGGCTTTCATCGATATACGGTAACAACTGCTCATAGCTAGCTGCAATTAGGATCAAACCTTTTTCGATTGGTCTTTGTTTTAGATCGAGTAACTTTTTGATTGCTTGTGGGTTATCAGGATCGCAGCCAACGCCAAAAACGCCTTCTGTTGGGTAAGCAATCACTTCACCTTGCTGTAGTGCGTGTAATGTATGTTGAAGGTTATCCATTATGTGCCTCATTCTTCATTTTCTTAAACCCGGTCAGTGTACAAATTATCATTGACTGTGACTAAAGCTATTTGTTTATAAAATGTATCAAATAGCAATTTAGACTGACGCAAACGTTTTCCTTAAGCTAATTTACCCGTATAATGCGCGCAAATTATCTATTTCACTTAATAAAACGTGCCTGAAGGAGTTTGATATGACTGTCGGTATTATCATGGGTTCTAAGTCTGATTGGCCAACAATGAAACTAGCAGCTGAAATGCTAGATCAATTCGGCGTAGCGTACGAAACAAAAGTAGTTTCAGCGCACCGTACCCCTCAACTTCTTGCGGACTACGCAACAAGTGCAAAAGAGCGCGGTATTAAGGTGATTATTGCAGGTGCTGGCGGTGCTGCGCACCTTCCAGGAATGGCTGCTGCGTTTACTAGCGTGCCTGTTCTAGGTGTTCCAGTGCAATCTAAAGCACTTAAAGGAATGGATTCTCTACTATCGATTGTACAAATGCCAAAAGGTATTGCTGTCGGTACGCTAGCTATTGGTGAAGCAGGCGCTGCGAACGCAGGTATTTTAGCAGCTCAAATCATTGGCACGCACAATGAAGATGTGATGGCTAAAGTAGAAGCATTCCGTCAAAACCAAACAGATACTGTTTTATCTAACCCAAACCCAGCAGAGGATTAATTCCCATGCATGTACTTGTGTTAGGTGCTGGTCAGTTGGCTCGAATGATGTCACTTGCTGGAGCACCGCTGAATATTGAAATTTCTGCTTTTGATGTTGGCAGTAAAAATATTGTTCACCCTCTAACGCAAGCAATTCTAGGTCACGGCCTAGAAAATGCCATCGAAAATGCTGATGTCATTACCGCTGAGTTTGAACACATCCCTCACGATGTTCTAGAAGTTTGTGAACGTAGCGGTAAGTTCTTACCTTCAACAGAAGCTATCAAAGCAGGCGGAGACCGTCGCATTGAAAAAGCTTTACTGGATGAAGCAACAGTAAAGAACGCAAAGTATTACGTCATTAACTCTCGTGAAGACTTTACTGCAGCTATCGAACATGTTGGCCTTCCAATGGTGTTGAAAAGCACATTAGGTGGTTATGACGGCAAAGGCCAGTGGCGTTTAAAAGAGCAGACTAATATTGAGTCTACTTGGGCTGAAATGTCGGAATGCATAAATGCAACTGACAACCAAGCCATTGTCGCTGAAGAGTTTGTATCATTCGATCGTGAAGTATCGCTGGTTGGTGCACGCGCTAAAGATGGCAGCATTGAAGTTTACCCACTGGCAGAAAATGTTCATACCGATGGTGTACTTAGCTTATCTACTGCAATCGATGATTTTGAGCTACAAGAGCAGGCAAGAAACATGTTCATTGCCGTCGCCGAACGATTAAATTACGTTGGTGTTCTAGCTCTAGAATTCTTCGACGTTCAAGGTGAGTTGCTGGTAAACGAAATTGCACCACGAGTACACAATTCTGGGCACTGGACACAGCAAGGTGCTGAAACTTGCCAGTTTGAAAATCACCTACGTGCCGTTTGTGGCTTACCTCTTGGTAGCACCAAACTAATTCGCCCTACGTCTATGATCAATATTTTGGGTGAAGATTCACTGCCTGAAGCTGTCATGGCGCAAGAAGGATGTCACGTACATTGGTATGGTAAAGAGAAGCGTGCGGGTCGTAAAATGGGTCACATCAATGTGAGCGCAGATTACACAGCAGAACTACAACGTTCGTTACTGTTACTTGCAGAAGTTCTAGATAAAAAGACTTACCCTGCGGTACATGAGTTTGCTCAGCAGATGAAATAGCCCAGCTAAGTAAAAAGTACCGAAGCAAATACGAAAAACGGCGCTAATCTTTAGTAAATAGAGATTAGCGCCGTTTTTTCAATTTATGACAATCTAAATTATGATTGAATGTGGTGACATTTACGATCTGCACATTGAATTTTATTGCCACTCGCTAGTTTCTTTTCAACTAACAACGGATAGTTACAGACTTCGCACTTACCAATCACTGGCGGTAGGTTTACTGCAAATTTGCATTTCGGATAGCTATCGCAGGCGAAGAATACTTTACCGTAGCGGGATTTACGCTCGGTCAAATGCCCTTTTCCACACTCGGGGCAACCAACCAAAGGTTTCACTTCTGGCGTTTCTTTCGGCTTGTCTAAAGACTCAATATGATTACAAACTGGGTAGCTACTACAACCGATAAACATGCCATAGCGCCCTTGCCTCAAAACCAATTCACTTTGGCACTCCGGGCAAGCAACCCCTAACTCTTTAACAATGTGACCATCATTTTGGTGCAAAGGTTTGATGTAATCGCAACTTGGATAGTTATTACACCCCATAAACGGGCCGTGCTTACCATGGCGAAGTTGCAATTCCCCTTCACACTGCGGGCATGGTTCATGCTCTAATGCATGTTCATGCGCTGAAAATAGCTGATTGTCGATCTGACTACTCATGTTAAGCCTGTATTAATGCAATATCCCTTGCTCTTTGGTGTACAACAGCTCTTCCATTTGCGTGTAAGCACTTTCATTACCAGGCACATTAAACAGTACCATCAAGATAATCCATTTAAGATCATCTAGTTCAAATTCATTTGTTTCCAAGCCCATAACACGATCGATCACCATTTCACGAATCTCTGTCGTGAGAACATTTATTTGCTCTAAAAACAGTAAGAAACCGCGACATTCTAGATTAATTCGTGCCGTCTCTCGATTCGTATAAATACGCATCGACGTCGACGCACAATTAGTAATTGCGGCTTGGTTATCGCTCTCTTGCAATGCGGCTAAATCTTCTAACCAATGGAGAGCCTTATAAATATCTTTTTGGTGAAACCCTGCGCGAAGTAGCTCTTCTTCAAGCTCATCTTGATCCACCTGCAATTCAGAATCGCTATGGATGTAGGTCTCAAACAAATACATCAGTATGTCCATCATCATAGCTAGCCTCTCCCCTTTCGAATATAGCCACCGGAAACTGCAACAACATGCCCTGAAAGCTCAAGCTCTAAGAGCTGCATCATGACTTCATGCACAGGTATATGGGTACGCTGTGCCAAAATATCAACAGGTATAGCCTCTCCCCCTACGTTAGCTAACAGCTGTGGAAATGGCAATTGTTCATTTACGACATCACTTTCAAAAAAACTAGGCTGCTGATTAATAGACCAATTTAATAAAGATTCTATTTCATTTAATACATCTTGAGCACTTTGTACTAAGCAAGCGCCTGATTTAATTAAGGTGTTCCCTCCTCGACTTGTAGGTGAGTGAATAGAGCCAGGTAAAGCAAACACCTCACGATCTTGCTCAAGCGCGTACCTAGCTGTGATTAATGAGCCACTTTTCTCAGCGGCTTCTACGACTAAAGTTCCTAAAGATAAACCACTAATAATTCTATTACGCCGAGGAAAATGCTCAGGGCGAGGCTTTGCATTAGGGCGAAACTCCGAAATCAATGCACCATTTTCAACGATTCGACTTGCAAGGTGTCTGTGCCTTGCTGGATAAATAGATTCTAATCCAGAGCCCAGTACCGCAAAGGTTTCTCCACCACCTTGCAACGCTCCATCATGCGCATAACCGTCAATACCTAACGCTAATCCACTTGTTACGATCAGACCTTGTTGGACAAAAGCTTGCGCGAAAGATTTGGCTGTTTGAAGCCCTTCTAAAGAAGCATTCCGACTTCCCACCATCGCTATCTGAGGTTCAATCAGTTTCTGTACATGCCCTTTAACAAATAGAGCAGTGGGAAAAGACGCTATTTCACTTAGCAAAGGAGGATAATACTGACTGAGAGGAGTCACTATATGATGTTCCGGTGACGTGCTTTGCCACTCTAAACATTCATCCACATCTTTCTCATAGCCTTGCTTAAGATAAGATATCTGCTTGGGTTTCAAGCCTATGGCTTGTAAATGCTCAGCAGAATATTGAACAATATTTTGAGGGAAATCGAGAGAAATAAGGTGAGATAAACGCTTCCCACCTAGTTGTGGCGTAAAGCTAAGAGCTAGCCAGGCCCTTAGTTCTTTTTCATTCATTCTGGTGTCTCAACACCTACAGCTTCGCTAACCCGAGCAATAGGTGAAAAGGCGATTGTTTCTTTATTTATGGGTTTCTGGCTGCTAGTCACTAACGCTAAGCTGAAGTATTCGTATGGTCTTATCACCATCAATGAGCCAACGGGAGTATCAGGTAAAATGACTTTCTTACCCGTGGCACTGCTTTTATAAGTATATGTTCCTTGTTCTCCATAAACCGTCGTCCCTACCTCAGCTAGGTGATACATACTGCCCTGGCGAATATTATCGAACGTACCTTTATCAACAACGACCACTTGATTCTTAGTACTAAACTGGCTTCCGTCGATAGAACCTAAAATATTAGCAAACTCTCCTGCAGGTGAAGGCGCAGGGTAAAACGTTGTAGATAGGCTAATGCCTTCAATACCCACCTCAGGCAGAGCAACGTCATTAAGTAAGATTTCTTGGAACTGTTTATCAACCTTCAAACGACTAAATTCGTCACTGTTATCTTCAAGTGTCGCTCTAGCAATCAAACGCAGTGATGTCATCTTCGCAGTAGGATTTTCTCGTTGATAGTTTTCTACTGCACGGTAGATCCCCCAAGAAGTATGCTGACTTACGTCACTAATAAACAATCGGTCTTCGTTAGTTAAAAACTTACGTCCTTCACTCGTACCAATCACTCTAAATGCAGCATTTAACGTTTTTTCGTCAATCAAACGATCAGATTTGAAGTAAGGAACAACGAGACCTTCATTAACTGTCGGTACTGCTTTCTTTTCTGACACACGAACTTTAGGGCTTAACTTCACAACAGGCTTAAGGCTTAAAACTGGTTGGCCGTTACGCCATACCAAAGTCAGCTTATCTCCTGGGTAAATTAAATGTGGGTTATCTATCTCTGGATTTACTTGCCACAAACGAGGCCAAAGCCAAGGATTATCAAGATAAAGCTCTGATATATCCCATAGAGTATCGCCCTTCACCACTACGTAAGT
This sequence comes from Vibrio makurazakiensis, assembly GCF_050337375.1. Classification (NCBI taxonomy): domain Bacteria; kingdom Pseudomonadati; phylum Pseudomonadota; class Gammaproteobacteria; order Vibrionales; family Vibrionaceae; genus Vibrio; species Vibrio makurazakiensis. The sequence continues at coordinate 8,568 of NZ_JAKJSW010000018.1, forward strand.
TTCAGGTGCTCCGGCTTTAATTGGGAGGGGTTGCTGCTCTTGTTCAGCCGCGACTGACATGGAGAATGGTAGGCAAAGAATGGAAAATGTACGAAATAATTGACGCATGACCTAAGTTCCTTGGTCGTTAACTATGATATCTAATCCGAGATTTACCATCAGGATGCTGTCATTTGACCTCTAAAATGTCTAGAATTGAGCCAACAAGGTTTATGCTGTTTCGGCACAGTTCAACATTTCGAGTGTATATGTCTGTATTAGAAGTATTAACATTCCCGGATGATCGTCTACGCACCGTGGCGAAACCGGTAGAAGAAGTTACCCCAGAGATTCAAAAGTTCGTTGATGACATGATTGAAACCATGTACGACGAAGAAGGAATTGGCCTTGCGGCGACGCAAGTTGATTTCCACCAACGCGTTGTTGTTATCGATATTTCAGAAACTCGTGATGAGCCAATGGTGCTTATCAACCCTGAAATTACTGAAAAACGCGGCGAAGACGGTATCGAAGAAGGCTGTCTATCTGTTCCTGGTGCACGAGCGCTAGTCTCACGTGCAGCTGAAGTAACAGTAAAAGCGCTAGATCGTGATGGTAAAGAATTTACATTTGAAGCGGATGACCTACTGGCTATCTGTGTTCAACATGAGCTTGACCATTTAGAAGGTAAACTTTTCGTTGATTACCTTTCGCCACTGAAGCGTAAACGTATTCAAGATAAGTTAGCGAAAATTAAACGTTTCAACGAGAAACAAAAGTAAATAGCGCTAGCGTTAATAAAATTAGAAGGAAGCCTACCTTGAGTCAGTCTTTAAGAATTGTCTTTGCAGGTACTCCGGATTTCGCCGCCCGTCACTTGGCGGCGTTGTTGTCTTCGGAGCATGAAGTTATTGCTGTTTACACACAGCCAGATCGTCCTGCAGGTCGCGGTAAGAAACTTACTGCAAGCCCAGTAAAAAATATTGCTCTAGAAAATGATATTCCGGTTTATCAACCTGAGAATTTCAAATCAGATGAAGCAAAACAACAGTTAGCGGAACTGAACGCAGACATTATGGTTGTGGTTGCTTACGGCTTATTACTGCCTCAAGTTGTGCTTGATACTCCAAAGCTTGGTTGTATTAATGTTCACGGTTCAATTCTTCCACGCTGGCGTGGTGCCGCTCCTATCCAACGTTCAATTTGGGCTGGAGACAAAGAAACGGGCGTAACTATCATGCAGATGGATATCGGTCTAGATACAGGCGATATGCTGAGCATTGCGACTCTACCAATTGAAGCGACTGACACGAGCGCTTCTATGTACGAAAAGCTGGCAGGCCTTGGCCCAGATGCTTTAGTTGATTGCCTTGCGGATATCGCAGCAGGTAACGCCGTTGCAGAAAAGCAAGATGATGAGCTAGCGAACTACGCTAAAAAGCTAAGCAAAGAAGAAGCAAAAATTAATTGGGCGGACAACGCTGAGCACATCGAACGCTGTGTTCGCGCTTTCAACCCATGGCCAATGAGCCACTTTGCAATTGTAGATAGTAGCTCTGATACAGAGAAAAGCATCAAAGTATGGCAAAGCCGAGTTGAGGTTCAAGAAACTCCTCAACCAGCGGGCACTATCATTAAAGCCGACAAAACCGGTATTTATGTCGCTACAGACAAAGACGTATTAGTTCTGGAGCAACTTCAAGTACCTGGTAAAAAAGCGATGCCAGTTCAAGATATTTTGAACTCTCGCGCAAGTTGGTTTGAAGTTGGAACTCAACTTTCTTAATCAACCAATTATTGTGAACAACGTAAGCTGTTCGCAATAAGATAAACTTTTACGAGGGTAGAGATACCCTCAGTTATTTCCCTATTAGATTTCGGTATTCCACATGAATGTTCGCGCAGCAGCTGCAAATGTCCTGTTTCAAGTAGTCGACAAAGGCCACTCACTTTCACACGCATTACCTGCGGCTCAAAAAACGATTAAACCTAGAGACCACGCTCTTCTTCAAGAGATTTGCTACGGCGCTCTTCGCTACTTGCCTCGTTTAGAGTCAATCGCAAATGAACTTATGGATAACCCGCTAAAAGGGAAAAAGCGTGTATTCCATCACCTGATTTTAGTTGGTATTTACCAGCTTAGCTTCATGCGTATTCCTTCGCATGCAGCTGTAGCAGAAACAGTAGAAGGTACAAAAACGCTAAGAGGCCCAAGCCTAAGTGGTTTGATTAACGCTGTATTACGTAGCTACCTTCGCGATCAAGAAGAACTAGACGAAAAAGCCGTTAGCCATAACGCAGGAAAATACGGCCACCCTAGCTGGATTTTAAAAATGCTTCAGGAAAGCTACCCACAACAATGGGAATCTTTGGTTGAAGCAAACAACAGCAAAGCACCAATGTGGTTGCGCGTAAACCGCCAACACCACACTCGCGACGAATACCTTGAGTTGCTTAAAAATGAAAACATTGAATACACCATCCACCCTGAAGCTGCTGATGCAATAAAATTAGCGTCACCTTGTGATGTCACTTTATTACCAGGCTTTAGCAAAGGTTGGGTATCGGTACAGGATGCTGCGGCTCAACTGTCGGTGAACTACTTACAGCCACAAGACGGTGAGTTAATCCTAGATTGCTGTGCAGCCCCAGGCGGTAAAACAGCGCATATTCTAGAGCACACTGAAAATACAGAAGTTGTCGCAATTGATTGCGATATTAAGCGTCTAGATCGTGTATATGACAACCTAGAGCGTCTTCAATTGCGTGCTGATGTTATCTGTGGTGATGCTCGCTACCCTGAAGAATGGTGGATGGGCGATAAGTTTGACCGCATTCTGCTCGATGCTCCTTGTTCTGCAACGGGCGTTATTCGCCGTCACCCTGATATTAAGTGGCTTCGTCGCGCAACAGATATTGATGCACTGGCTGAATTGCAAAGCGAGATCATGGACGCAATGTGGCGTCAGCTAAAAGTTGGCGGTACTATGGTTTACGCAACCTGCTCTATCACTCCACAAGAAAACGTCTTGCAAGTGAAAGCATTTTTAGAGCGTACTAAAGACGCGACGTTAGTCGGTTCCGAGATCGAAAACCCAGGTCGTCAAATTCTACCGGGTGAAGAAGATATGGACGGCTTCTACTACGCTGTTCTCGTCAAACAAGCATAATCAAATTAAAGCGGCTAATGACTTTGTCTTAGCCGCTCTTTTGTTGTAATGAGTAAATACCGACGCGAATACTCATTAGGTAAAGTAAACAAAGAGAAAAACTATGAAAATCATAATTCTTGGTGCAGGTCAGGTAGGCGGCACGCTAGCAGAGAACTTAGTTGGCGAAAATAATGATATTACGATCGTTGACCACAATGGTGACCGCCTGCGAGAACTGCAAGATAAGTATGATTTACGTGTAGTAAATGGCTACGCCAGCCACCCGAAGACCCTTCGTGAAGCCGGCGCACAAGATGCCGATATGTTAGTCGCCGTAACCAATATGGATGAAACTAACATGGCAGCCTGTCAGGTCGCGTTCTCTTTGTTTAATACACCGAACCGAATTGCACGTATTCGCTCCCCTCAGTACCTTTCTGAGAAAGAAGCCTTATTTAAATCGGGCGCGATTCCAGTCGATCACTTGATTGCACCAGAAGAACTGGTCACCAGCTACATTGAGCGTTTAATCCAATACCCTGGTGCACTACAAGTTGTTAGTTTTGCCGAGCAGAAAGTCAGCCTAGTGGCAGTAAAAGCATATTATGGCGGCCCGTTAGTTGGTAACGCCCTGTCAGCACTGCGTGAGCACATGCCTCACATCGATACTCGTGTAGCCGCGATTTTCCGTCAAGGTCGCCCTATTCGCCCACAAGGTACAACGGTTATAGAAGCAGATGACGAAGTCTTCTTCGTTGCGGCAAGTAACCACATTCGCTCAGTAATGAGTGAACTACAACGTCTTGAAAAACCGTACCGCCGTATCATGATTGTTGGTGGTGGTAACATTGGTGCAAGCTTGGCAAAGCGCCTTGAACAAAGCTACAGCATCAAACTGATTGAGCGCAGCTACACCCGTGCCGAGAAGCTTTCTGAAGAACTCGAAAACACCATCGTATTTTGTGGGGATGCGGCAGACCAGGAATTGCTAACAGAAGAAAACATCGACCAAGTAGATGTGTTTATCGCTCTGACTAACGAAGATGAAACCAACATCATGTCYGCAATGTTGGCCAAACGCATGGGTGCCAAAAAAGCTATGGTGCTTATCCAGCGTGGTGCTTACGTTGATTTAGTACAAGATGGTGTTATTGATGTGGCTATATCTCCGCAACAAGCCACCATCTCAGCATTGTTAACTCATGTTCGCCGTGCTGATATCGTTAACGTATCTTCACTACGCCGCGGAGCTGCAGAAGCTATCGAAGCCATTGCTCATGGAGATGAAACAACATCGAAAGTCGTGGGTCGAGCAATTGGCGATATCAAGCTGCCACCAGGTACAACCATCGGTGCCATTGTTCGTGGTGAAGAAGTATTAATCGCACACGATAGAACCGTAATAGAACAAGATGACCACGTGGTAATGTTCCTCGTCGACAAGAAATACGTACCAGACGTTGAATCGCTTTTCCAACCAAGCCCGTTCTTCTTGTAGAACCGAGTTCTAGCGAACACACCATGGTCAACTTCCGTCCCATCTTATTCGTTATAGGGCTAGTGCTTTCGAAAATAGCCCTATTCATGTATATCCCGACACTTGTCGCTTTCTTTACCGGCACGGGTGGCTTTCTAGAGTTTGGTAAGTCAGTACTAATCACTCATACCGTCGCATTTATTTGCCTAAGCCTTGGCCGAACCGCACGCTTTAGACTTGGAGTGAGAGATATGTTTCTTATCACTTCACTGGTTTGGACGATTGCCAGTGCGTTTGCAGCCCTACCTTTTGTGTTTATCAACCATATCAGTTTTACCGATGCCTACTTTGAAACCATGTCTGGGATCACCACCACAGGCTCTACCGTTTTAAGTGGTTTAGATGATATGGCACTCAGTATTCTGCTATGGCGTTCAACCTTGCAGTGGCTTGGTGGTATTGGCTTTATCGTAATGGCGGTTGCTGTACTACCGATGCTTAACGTCGGTGGTATGCGACTGTTCCAAACCGAATCATCGGATTGGTCAGATAAAAGCAGCCCACGCGCAAAAACCGTCGCCAAAAATATTGTGGCCGTTTATCTCGTTCTGACGGCCGTCTGCACTCTGGGTTATCTCGTGACAGGCATGAATTTATTTGATGCTATCAACCACGCATTCACGACATTATCAACCGGCGGCTACTCCACATCAGATGGTTCGATGAACCACTTTTCTAATGGCGCACATTGGGTAGGCACGCTATTCATGTTCCTTGGTGGCTTGCCGTTCTTATTATTCGTCAGCGCCCTGAAAAGCCGCAACATGGACCCATTATTTAAAGATGCCCAAGTCCGAGGTTTCACATACTTATTCCTAGGCTCTAGTGCCGTGATAGCAGCGTGGCTAGTGATCCGTGATGGCTACGAAGTTCTGGATGCTATTCGAGTGTCTATGTTTAACATTGTTTCTGTCGTGACAACCACAGGCTTTGGCTTGGAAGACTTCACGGCATGGGGCGCACTACCAACAACACTATTTGCCTTTTTAATGATGGCTGGCGCTTGTTCGGGGTCAACCTCTGGCGGGGTGAAAGTGTTTCGCTTTCAAATTGCGATGACACTACTCAATAAGCAAATGATGAAACTCATCCATCCATCAGGTGTGTTTGTTCAAAAATATAACCAAAGACCTGTTAACGACGATATCGTCCGCTCACTGGTCGCATTTGGTTTAATGTTCTTCATCACTATCATTGTTATTGCTGGTGGGCTAAGTGCTATGGGGCTTGACCCTATCACCAGTATTTCAGGCTCAATTACTGCCGTTGCCAATGTAGGTCCAGGAATGGGCAGCGTAATAGGCCCGACAGGAAACTTTGCCCCATTACCCGATGCAGCCAAGTGGCTGCTAAGTATTGGGATGTTGATGGGCCGACTTGAAATCCTGACTTTACTCGTACTATTTTTCCCTGCCTTTTGGCGACGTTAAGGAATAAACATGACACGCTGGAACACGTTACTGACTTGCGCTCTATTTACATTGCCAGCCTTAGCTGATCAAACCATTACTCTTGAAGATGGCAAAGAAATACGCCTAAAAGATGACTTCACTTGGGAATATATAAGCAATCAGAATGACGCATCTAAAGATGAGTTTCAAAGTGTTCCAGTGGCAAAGTCGACAAAAGGAACAACCATAACCATTGGTGATAACAAGCCGAGCCTGCAACTTTCAAAGTCAGGTATCGATATCTTGATTGGTGCTGGTTTATACGAAAATGGGAACTTAACACTGCCGGTTTCGATAACTAACCAAAGTAGCCAAGCTATTGTTTTGGTCACATTAAAGGTAGCAGTTCATTCTCTTTCTGGAGAGCTGTTGTACCAAGATACCATTAACACCTGGCAATCCATCAAACGCCTAGCTGATACTTATTTGCGACCGCAAACCTCTGCGGAAGGTAAGCCACTCTCAGTGGAAGTTGAGCAATATCCACAGTATCAATTAACGGTCGAAGTCACTGAGGTTACCGCGCGCTAAACAGGTGTGACATACCAATAAATAGCCAAGAAGTGGCAAGCGCATCCTGCCAATACAAACAAATGCCAAATGGCATGATTGTATGGGATGCGTTTTGAAACATAGAAAATGACACCTAATGAATAGATAACGCCACCCACCGCTAGCAGAATCAACCCACCAATATCAATACTTACTGCCAACTGATAAACCACGATCAACGATAACCAACCCATGGTTAAATAGGTGATCAACGACAGTTTCTTAAAGCGATAAACAAACGCAATTTTCATCACAATACCGATCAACGCTATTGCCCAAATCACGGCCATTAGCCCTATAGCCAAAGGCGTACGTAAACCCACTAATAGGAAAGGGGTATAACTACCAGCAATGAGCAAATAAATAGCACAGTGATCTAACGTTTTCAGTAAGCGTTTCGTCTTTTCTGTAGAGATTGAATGATAAAGCGTAGAAGCAAGAAACAGTAATATAATGCTGCTGCCATAAACTGACATGCTGGCGAACGTCAGCAGATCGGCATCAAACTCAAACGAACGGATTAACAGTAAAATTAACCCAACAACGCCTAATACAACGCCCAAGCCATGGGTGATCGCGTTAGCTCTTTCTTCCACTACACTGTATTCGCTCGCCGATGCTGACGACATAAATCACCCACTAAAGTAAATTGAATATTTGCTCTAGTATTACACATTAAGCTTACACGTGTAAGCTTAAATAATTATCGCCCTTACGTCTCTGTAATCATGACGTCGACTCAAGGTATTCAAGTACCTTCTTGCCAGCAACTTCGCTTGGCGTATCAACAGGCAGAACCAGTTGACGTTTTAGCTGACCAATACCGAGTAAACTCGCCAACATCCCTTTCGCACCATCACGATTACGATCAATTTCAAACCACAACTGAAGCTCAGTTTCACTGCGGTGAGCAACTACTTCTAATTCACGCCAGCGCCCATGAAAAGGTCCGGTCGTTGGAACAAATTCAAATTCTTGTACGAAAGGTAAATCAAAGCCATCAACCGCTTCACACTCAACCTGACGAATGCGTAGCCCCTGCTCCTCTAACTCAGTAAAGATCCCATCAAGCATGCTATCTGGGCGTACGGTAAGAATATCTTTATCACTAGGATCAATCGCCATTGCGATATCTAGCCCTGTCTCTAGCCACACTTTGGCGTCACCAACAGTAATTGGCGTATTCAAAGGGATATCAAGTTCGACATCGAAGTCACGACTTTCTCCCGAACCAATCGTAAAGGCGTATGGCAAAGTCCACTTCGCTAGAGAGTAAGTTTGATGAACGCGACGCTTATGACCGCTATTTTGATTATCACGATTCGCAGATACTTCCTTGATATAGCGACAGCACAGGTTAAGTTCAATGTTGTCGATATCCTGGGCTTGAGCTCCCCCATAAACATGAACTGTAATATTGGCTTTCTGCCCAGGGTAAAGCACTTCTTGCTGCAATACAGAATCTACACGAGCAGAGCCAATTCCAAAACTGGCGAGAGTTTTCTTTAAAAACGACATATGCACCTCCTAGCAATATCTCGTAATAACTAAGGCTCATAGTAAGCTTGATTCATTATCAAACTCAAATACCCTGCTCACACAATTCTAGCTGTTATTTCGTGTAATTATTACCCAACCCTCGATCGAGAGGTCGGATTTTGATAACCTAACCTTGATATGCATACATATCATTATCCTGACTAATCATTTGGATTGGCGAAAGCCAGAAGAGCCACACTTCAAGAATTTGAAGAGCAACTCATTGTTAGTCAGGCCATTAAATTGGCAATGGATATGCCTGACCGTTAGGTAAAACTATGCGCCCAACAGCTGTCAGGTCTTCGCACACCAACCGTAGTGCGATGCGTCGTCGTAGTGGCTTTGTTACTACTCCGATCGCAAAGAAAATGGCTCCATCAATGACTCTTGTTGAGAAGACTGCTTTATTGACGTCTGCTTCAGCAAAAATTGTAAAAGCCGCTTAATAAAAAGCGCAGTATTTTACTGCGCTTTTTTCTTTCCAAGTTTTGTCTCCACTGGTATTCCCAGCCCAATTTGATACCTTTAGCAAAAATCACTATAAAAATTGTGGAGAAAGACTATGAAGTGCCATCGTATTGAGGAATTGCTTGAACTGTTAGAGCCTGAGTGGCAAAAAGATCAAGAGATGAACTTACTGCAATTTATCGTCAAGCTGACTCAAGAAGCAGGCTACCAAGATAAGCTAGAAGACCTTACTGACGATGTTCTTATTTACCATCTTAAAATGCGTAACAGCGAAAAAGATGAAATGATCCCAGGCCTAAAGAAAGACCAGGAAGATGACTTTAAAACAGCGATCTTAAAAGCACGCGGCATCATCTAGTTCATTTTACTTTCAATACTCAGCGACCATGACGGTCGCTTTTTTGTTTCTGTTCGGTATTTTTTCATCACAACTGTTATGACTTTTGTTGTTAAAGGTTGATAGTGTTAAAGAAATAACAAAGTTATTGGCGCTATAATCGCCCTCCATAAGAATCTTCTAAAATATACAGGTAGCCAAAGTTTTATAGAGCTATCACCAGAAGTAATGTCGTTGAGTGCTATCACTAGAAATCGCACCAAAAAGCCCAGAAGGATATCCAATGAGTCAGGATAAAATCGATATCAAAGATGTGACTCCAAAAACCTTTAACCCTAAGACCCATAAAGGTAATGGAGATCGATTTAACCCAAGTAATCGTATTTACGTACGTGAAAGTAAAGGTAAGTTCCAACAGCTTCGTCGCTATGGTGGTTGGTTTCTACTGCTACTTTTTGCCGTTATTCCTTGGATCCCATATGGCGAGCGTCAGGCGATATTGCTTGATATAGGCAACCAGCAGTTTAACTTTTTTGGCACCACACTCTATCCGCAAGATCTAACACTGCTTGCGATACTGTTTATGATCGCCGCCTTCGGACTCTTCTTTATCACGACTTTTCTAGGACGAGTATGGTGTGGCTACTTATGCCCGCAAACCGTCTGGACCTTTATGTATATATGGTTCGAAGAGAAACTAGAAGGTGCAGCGAATAAACGTCGTAAACAAGATTCAGGTAAATTGACTGCGAATTTAATTGCTAGAAAAGCACTCAAACATCTTGCTTGGTGGGGCATTGCTGTTGCGACAGGTTTAACCTTTGTCGGCTACTTCATTCCTGTTCAAGAATTAGTGGTCGATTTCTTTACCTTCGAAGCCAGCTTTTGGCCAATCTTTTGGGTACTATTTTTTGCCGCTTGTACTTATGCCAACGCCGGTTGGATGCGCTCGATTGTCTGCTTACACATGTGCCCATATGCTCGCTTCCAATCAGCCATGTTTGATAAAGACACCTTCATTGTTGGTTATAACACCAAACGTGGTGAAAGCCGTGGACCTCGTTCACGCAAAGCTGACCCGAAACCACTGGGGTTAGGCGACTGCATCGACTGTAATTTATGTGTTCAAGTTTGCCCTACCGGTATTGATATCCGTGACGGCTTACAATACGAATGTATTAACTGTGGTGCGTGTATTGATGCCTGTGACAAGACCATGGATCGTATGGGTTATGAGAAAGGCTTGATTAACTACACCACCGAGCACCGACTAGAAGGCCATAACACTAAGGTTATGCGTCCGAAACTTCTTGGATATGGTGCTATTCTCCTAGTGATGATGGGGCTATTCTTCGCGCAAATCGCGGCGGTCGACCCAGCAGGACTCAGCGTATTACGAGATCGTAATCAGCTATTTAGAACCAACAGTGAAGGTTTGATTGAGAACACTTACACATTAAAAGTGATCAATAAAACCCAACAACTACAGAGCTACCAATTAGATGTTGAAGGATTACCTGACGCAACTTGGTACGGTAAGCAAACTATCAAGGTTCAACCGGGTGAAGTTCTTAACCTACCAATAAGCTTAGGGGCAGACCCAGAAAAACTCGGCTCACCCGTTTCAACAATTCAGTTTATACTCTCAGATAATGACGACTTTACCCTTGAAGTAGAAAGCCGCTTTATCAAAAAGCTGTAACTACCCAGTTAACGGAAAAAGGCTCAGTAATGAGCCTTTTTTATTATATGACCGATCAAGCATTCAACTTTAATGCACTTACTCCAGACTTTATGTGGTACGCCCTCGAGAGTATTGGCGTTCGCGCCGAGTCTGGTTTACTGGCTTTAAACAGCTATGAAAACCGTGTTTATCAATTCAGCGATGAAGACAAAAAACGCTATGTGGTGAAGTTTTACCGCCCACAACGCTGGAGTGAGGCGCAAATTCAAGAAGAGCACGATTTTGCTCTAGAGTTGATTGAGCAAGAGATTCCAGTAGCCCCACCAATGAAAATCAATGGTGCAACCCTGCATCAATATCAGGGCTATCTTTTCGCGTTGTTTGAAAGTGTGGGTGGGCGCCAATTTGAAGTCGATAACATCGACCAACTTGAAGGCGTTGGCCGCTTTATGGGAAGAATTCATAAGGTTGGTGCCAAAGCTAACTTTCAACACCGTCCAACAATCAGCCTTGATGAGTACTTACATCAACCACGTAAGATCCTAGAAAATGCAGATTTTATTCCTATGCATTTGGAAAACGCCTTTTTTAACGATCTTGATATTCTCATTAAAGAGCTCGAACAACATTGGTCAAACGACACCAACATTATTCGACTGCACGGTGATTGCCACCCAGGTAATATTCTGTGGCGAGATGGACCAATGTTTGTTGATTTGGACGATGCGCGTAATGGGCCTGCAGTACAAGACTTGTGGATGCTCCTAAACGGTGATCGCCAAGACAAATTAATGCAACTCGATGTGATTTTGGAAGGTTACCAAGAGTTCTGCGATTTTAACTCATCAGAATTGAAACTAATTGAACCTCTGCGCGGTCTACGTATGGTGCATTATATGTCATGGTTGGCGAAACGTTGGCAAGATCCGGCATTCCCGCTTGCATTCCCATGGTTCAATGATCCAAAGTATTGGGAAAGTCAGGTGTTGGCATTTAAAGAACAAATCGCCACATTACAAGAACCACCGTTGTCATTAATGCCTCAGTGGTAAGCGCTACATTCTAATTATAAATCTATGGAGAGTTACACAATGAAAAAACTGTTCGCATTTGCCTCACTATTAATGCTGAGCTTATCTGCACATGCTGCGAAATTTAACGAAGGTGAGCACTATAAAGTACTTGATTTAGAACCTTCTAAAAAGCCAGTCGTGACAGAGTTTTTCTCATTTTACTGCCCACACTGTAATAGCTTTGAACCGATTATCCAGCAACTAAAAACGAAGCTACCTGAAGGCGTGAAGCTACAAAAAAACCATGTGTCATTTATGGGTGGCAACATGGGTAAGTCAATGAGCAAAGCCTACGCGACCTCTATTGCACTAAAAGTTGAAGGTAAAATGACGGCTGTACTTTTCAACCGTATTCACAACATGAACAAAGCGCCTAAGAATGATGACGAGCTACGTCAGATCTTTCTTGATGAAGGTGTAGACGCTAAGAAATACGATGCTGCATTCAACGGCTTCGCAGTAGATTCAATGGTTCGTCGCTTTGATAAGCAGTTCAAAGACAGCGGCTTATCAGGTGTTCCAGCAGTACTAGTAAACAACCGTTACCTAGTTCAAGCTCAAGGCATCAACACATTAGATGAATACTTTGAGCTAGTGAACTTCCTACTCAAAAAGTAATTCCAAAAAGAATAACGGGGAGCTTGTGCTTCCCGTTTTTTTATCCAAAAACCTATCATTCGGTCAAGGAGACTAACGAATGAAAAGAATATCGACGCTCATTGCGACTAGCTTAATCATATCTCCAGCAATAGCTCAGCTGTCTGACGAGCAAGGCTTTAGTGGTGAAGTTTCTATTAATACAGGTGTGACTTCTTCATCTTCGAATTTCAATACCGACGGTGATAGCACCATTACTTCCAATGAGCAGAAAGCTTCTTCCGAGAGTAAGTTTTTAGTTGCTCCACTTGGTAACCTTGCTTATACATTTGGCCAGGGTTTAAACCAACAAATCTATGCTGGTACTGCTCGTGATGATGTCGCAACAGGTACTGTTGTATTGCAAGTGGGTTATAAGTATCAGCTAGAGTCAGGAATGATTATTGATGCTGCCGTATTACCAACCATCATGTCTGGTAAAACATGGGCAAACCCATACCAAACAGATGTAGCACGAACCGAAACGGATGAAACAGGTAATGCATTTCGCCTGAAGCTAGACAAAATTGCCGGATCAAATTTCAGCCTAGACACTGCTTATGCGACGAAAGATGTCGACAATGATTCAGTGGTCGACGAGCTAAAGCGTGATGCTGATACCCTGTACCTAAAAGGTTCTTACCGCCAACCTCTTAGTCGTACCTCTTTCGTGCTTCCATCAATTATCTACCAATCGTCAGATGCGGACGGTAATGCCAACTCTTACGATCAGTTAGGCGCAGAGCTAAGCTATTTCAAGCTGTTAGATCGCCACCAGTTGGTGTTAACTGCCGGCTATAACCAACGTTCTTATGATGCCAGCAACCCTATTTACGACAGTAAAACGCGTAGCGATGATAACTACAGTCTTTTTGCGGCATACGAATATAAGAACTTTATGGACTGGGATGATTGGTCATTTATCGCTTTAGCGGGTTATGGCACGCAGCAATCAAATATCACTTTCTATGATGAATCAGAATCTTTAATGTCTGTCGGTTTAAACTATAAGTTCTAAGAAAAAAACAAAGCCCTCGCTTTAGAGCTTAAACGCCACATCATCTAATATTTAGGGAGCTAATCGCTCCCTTTTTATATCCAGCTAAAATAATCAAAAAAAACTTCATACTGTTTGACAAAAGTTCGACGCGCCCCTTTTTAGACTATCAGCCTCTAACAAAGGAGTATTTTCATGAAAGCTAAACTATCACTACTGGCTCTTGCTATTGCAGCAGCTCCCGCTATGGCTGAGCTATCTGAAGAAGCTGGTTTCAGCGGCGAAATTTCACTAAACACTGGCTACATGTCTTCATCATCTCATTTTGATACTGACGGTGATAAGACGCTTACTGAAGCAAATTCAACGAAAAAAGCCGAGTCTAATGGTGATTTTCTAGCACTACCGCTAGGCAGTGTTGCTTATACATTTGGTAGTCATTTAGATAAACAGGTTTATGCTGGTACAGCTCGTGAAGATATTGCTGTCGGTAACCTTGCTTTAGAGATCGGCTACAAACAAGAATTTGCATCAGGTATGGTTATCGATGCCTCTTTCCTACCAACAATCATGTCAGGTGAAACTTGGTCTGATCCTTACCTTCTAAATGCAGAACGTCAAACTACGGATGAATCAGGCAATGCATACCGTCTAAAGTTTGAGAACATATTAGGTTCTAACTTTACTCTAGATACGGCATACGCAACTAAAGATGTTAGCGATGAGCAATCTGGTATGGGTGTGTTTGACCCAGCAACAGAACAAGACTCTATTGGTGCCCTGCAACGCGATAGCTCTTCTATCTACGTAAAAGGTGAATACCAAATTTCACTGAATGAGACTTCTTTCCTACAACCATCATTAACGTATGTAAAAACAGACGCGGATGGTAAAGCCAATTCTTCGACCTCATTCGGTGGTGAGCTTTCTTACTTTAAAATACTCAACCGCCACCAGTTTGCATTAACTGCAAGCTACACGACTCGTTCTTTTGACGCAGTAAACCCACTGTTTGATAAAACTCGTGACGAAAGTGAACTAAGCTTCTTTGCTGCCTACGAATACCAAGATTTCATGGGATGGCAGGACTGGTCACTGATTTCATTCGCGGGCTACGGCACAACAGACGCTAACATCGACTTCTATGATGAAGATGAATACCTAATGTCCGTGGGTATGAACTACCAGTTCTAAAACCGTTACTGCATTAAGTCGCCATCAAAAACAAAGCCCACCTTCGTGGGCTTTATTATACCGCTTGAGCCGTTAACTGCTTCAACAACCTATCCATCGCTCGGTAGCCCAACGCTTCCGCTAAGTGCTTCTTTTCAATCTGTTGGCACCCTTCCAAATCAGCAATAGTACGTGCCACTTTGATAATTCGATGATACGCCCGTATCGAAAGCCCCAATCGATGCAGTGCATTTTCTAAAAAGTCTGCATCTTGCCTTTTTAAAGGGCAGTAAGCGTCTATTTCTCGGCTTCCCAATAACGCATTGGCCTTGCCATTACGGTTAACCATTAGCTCGCGGGCAGTGCTCACTCGCTCTTTTACTCTAGCCGTAGGTTCTCCCCGATCTCCTCCTTCAGCCAACATACCTTTAGGTAGTAGAGGTATCTCTAAAGACATATCGAAGCGATCAAGAAGTGGCCCAGATAAGCGATTCAAATAGCGCAATATAATCTGGGGATTAGCTCTGGCTTGGTTTCCTTCATAGTATCCAGTCGGGCTTGGGTTCAATGCGCCGACTAATTGAAAGCGAGCAGGAAAGCGAGTCTTCCCCTGAGCTCGTGAAATAATAATTTCTCCGGACTCTAGTGGCTCACGTAATGAATCTAATACTTTTCGTTCGAACTCTGGCATTTCATCTAGAAATAAGAGGCCATTGTGCGCGAGGGAAATTTCCCCCGGACGAGGAATTGTGCCACCACCGACAAGAGCCGCCATGGAACTAGAATGATGTGGAGTACGAAACGGGCGCTGTTTCCAGTTATGTTCGTTCACGTCTTGTTGGGTCAGTGATGCTACCGATGCCGTTTCCATCGCTTCGTCTTCATTCATTTCTGGCAGTAAATCTCGTAACCGAGAAGCCAGCATAGTTTTGCCCGTTCCTGGGGGGCCAAGAAAGAGTAAATTATGATTACCTGCAGCCGCAATTTCCAATGCACGTTTTCCCTGCTGCTGACCAATAATGTCCTGTAAGTCTCGATCATGATTTATGGATGTTCGAGCCACTGGAGTTTGATGCAGTGACAACATCTGTTGCCCACATAAATCAGCGCATACTTCTAGTAAGCTCTGTGCCGATTTATGATTATCTTTACCCACCAAAGCAGCCTGGTCTCCATTAGCATGGGGGACAACAAGACATCGTTGCGCTTTATTAGTCGCCAAAGCCGCTGGTAATACACCTTTTACACTGCGTAGTTCGCCTGATAATGCCAGTTCTCCAACAAACTCATATTGCTCTAGCTTATTCACTGGTAACTGATCAGACGCAGCCAAAATACCGAGCGCAATTGGAAGATCGAAACGCCCTCCTTCCTTGGGTAAATCAGCAGGAGCTAAGTTGACGGTGATGCGCTTAGCAGGAAATTCAAACCGAGAATTGATAATCGCACTTCTTACCCTATCTCGAGATTCCTTAACCGTAGTCTCGGGTAAACCCACTAAAGTGAAGCCCGGCATACCGTTGCTAATGTGTACTTCGACTGTGACTGGAGGAGCTTCAACGCCAACACTGGCTCGGCTATGAACGATTGCGAGTCCCATACCATTCCTTTGTTATTGATTTAAAAGTATTCACATCGAAAGTCATTCAATAATGAATTGATTAAGTTGTTATATAACGTGGTGGGATGAGGTATATATGTGAAAAAAGAATGACATTTTGCTTGTCATACAGCAGATTTCTATGATAACACTAGAGGTATAAACATTTACGTAAGAATATAAACGATAAAATAGTCACGTATGAATTTTAGCACTCGCATTTACGCTCTGGTTAACCTGATTATCGTAGTCATTATTAAGACTACGCGGGGGCGAGTGGATAAAAAATAACCACAAGATTTCAAAAACCCCCGCACTGAAAAGTCCGGGGGTTTTTTCTAATTTATATATTTACATTTTTTAATTTGAAGCATTTCGGCGTTTGTCGATGACAGGAAGAATGGGAGCACAAGATGTGCAGCGTTAAAGGAATCAGCTACCAAATATTCGGTAGCACTGGGGGTTTACGATGAAAGGTGCAGAACTAGTCGTATCCGCATTAAAGCAACAAGGCATTAAAACTGTATTCGGTTACCCGGGTGGAGCTATCATGCCAATTTATGATGCACTTTATGATGGTGGTGTTGAGCATATCCTCTGCCGTCATGAACAAGGTGCTGTCATCGCAGCGATTGGGATGGCTCGTGCCAGCCAAGACGTTGCTGTATGTATGGCGACCTCAGGACCAGGTGCAACCAACCTAGTCACAGGTTTAGCCGATGCTTTTATGGACTCAATTCCTCTTGTTGCAATCACAGGGCAAGTTGCTAGTACACACATAGGCACCGATGCATTCCAAGAGATGGATGTGATCGGTATGTCTTTATCATGTACTAAACACAGCTACCTAGTGACTGACATTAATGACCTTGCTCCAACACTGGCAGAAGCATTTGAAGTAGCAAAAGCAGGCCGTCCTGGCCCTGTTATTGTCGACATCGCAAAAGATGTTCAGCTTGCTCAAGCACCGGTAGAGATCCTTCCAGAATTCACACCACCAGCAATTCCTGTAGCAAGTGCAGAATCAATCTCGCAAGCTCAGCAGGTACTGTCAGAAGCAACCCGCCCAGTGCTATATGTCGGCGGTGGTGTTCAACTAGCGAAAGCCACAGACTCTGTTCGTGAGTTCTTACGTTTAAACCCTATGCCAGCAGTTAGCACACTGAAAGGCTTAGGCACGATAGAACGTCATGACCCTCATTACCTAGGTATGCTAGGTATGCACGGTACCAAGGCTGCAAACTTAGTCGTTCAAGAGTGTGACCTATTAATCGTTGTTGGTGCTCGTTTCGATGACCGAGTAACCGGTAAATTAGACACTTTTGCACCGCTTGCAAAAGTGATCCATATTGATATTGATGCCGCTGAATTTAGCAAGCTACGCCATGCTAATGCACCCGTTCGTGGTGACATCAATAAAGTACTTCCTCAGTTAGAACTGACTCAAAATATCGCATCTTGGGTACATCACTCTGAAGGATTACGCAGTAGCTTTAAGTGGCGCTACGATCACCCAGGCGATCCAATCTTTGCTCCGCTTCTTCTAAAACAATTGTCAGATATGATGCCTGAAAGCTCTATCATCTCGACCGATGTTGGCCAACACCAAATGTGGGCTGCGCAACACATGCAGCCACGCGATCCACAAAACTTCATTACCTCAGCAGGTTTGGGCACGATGGGCTTTGGCCTTCCGGCAGCAATGGGCGCAGCCGTTGCACGCCCTGATGACCAATCTATTCTTGTTTCAGGTGATGGCTCATTCATGATGAATATTCAAGAGCTCGGTACACTGAAGCGTCGCCAAATTCCTGTAAAAATGGTGCTTTTGAATAACTCTCGTCTTGGTATGGTTCGTCAATGGCAATCACTATTCTTCGATGGTCGTCATAGTGAAACGATCCTAGACGATAACCCTGATTTCGTCATGCTAGCAAAAGCATTTGATATCCCGGGTAAAACGATCACTCGTAAAGAAGAAGTAGAGCCAGCACTAAAAGAAATGTTGGAAAGCAAAACCGCTTATCTTCTACATATCATTATTGATGAAGAAGAAAACGTATGGCCGCTTGTACCACCTGGCGCATCAAACAGTGAAATGTTGGAGAACACATAACATGGAAAGATTCTTATTAGACATCAAAGCTGATGACAAACCCGTTCTACTAGAACGCGTTCTCCGCGTCATTCGTCACCGTGGTTTTATTGTTAAGCAAGTGGCAGGTACTCAAAACCACGAAAGCAAAGTGGCTAGTGTTGAAATTATTGTAGACAGTGATCGTCCAATTTCATTTCTAGTAAACCAAATTGAAAAGTTGTGGGATGTTCGTACGGTTGATGTCATTGCTATCAGCAAAAACGAACTACCTAACAACAACCTACAACAAAAAATTACCGGATAAGGAAGTCAGCATGGCAGCTAAAACAGCAGATTACATTTGGTTTAATGGTGAATTAGTTCCTTGGGAAGAAGCGAATGTTCACGTTCTAACTCACGCTATGCATTACGGTACTTCCGTTTTTGAAGGTGTTCGTTGTTATAACACGCCAAAAGGTCCAGTGATTTTTCGTCACCCTGAACACGCTCGCCGCTTAAAAGATTCAGCAAAAATTTACCGATTCCCTATTCCGTACACGGAAGAAGAAATCATGGAAGCAACGCGCGAAACACTACGCCAAAATAAGCTAGATTCCGCTTATATTCGCCCATTAGGTTTTGTTGGAAATGTCGGTTTAGGCGTATGTCCTCCAGAAACTACTGAGATGGACTTGATCATCGCCGCTTTCCCATGGGGCTCTTACCTAGGTGAAGAAGCGCTAGAGAATGGCGTAGATGCGATGATTTCGAGCTGGAACCGTGCCGCACCAAATACGATCCCTACAGCTGCCAAAGCTGGTGGTAATTACCTATCTTCACTACTTGTGGGTGGTGAAGCGCGTCGTCACGGTTACGATGAAGGTATTGCTCTTAGTGTTGACGGTTACCTTTCAGAAGGTGCAGGCGAAAACATTTTTGTGATTCGCAATGGCATTCTTTCTACGCCACCAGCAACGAGTGCAATCTTGCCAGGTATCACGCGCGATTCAATCATGACGCTAGCAAAAGACATGGGTTATGAAATCCGTGAAGAGAACATTGCTCGTGAAGCGCTATACCTAGCAGACGAAGTATTCATGACAGGTACCGCAGCAGAAATTGTACCGGTACGTAGTGTCGACAAAATTGAAGTGGGCAGCGGTAAACGCGGTCCAATAACTGAAAAAATTCAAGCCGCTTACTTTGGTCTCTTTAATGGGACAACTGAGGACAAGTGGGGCTGGTTAGATTACGTTTATCCAGAAAACCACACACCAGTAAAAAAGTAGCAACAGCCAAAAAATTTATAAGGATTTAAGTAATGCCAATCTATCGTTCAGCAACTACTACTCACGGACGCAACATGGCTGGTGCGCGCGCTTTATGGCGTGCAACTGGCGTAAAAGATGATGACTTCGGCAAACCGATCATCGCGGTTGTAAACTCTTTCACGCAATTCGTACCTGGCCACGTACACCTAAAAGACATGGGTCAACTAGTTGCGGGTGAAATCGAGAAAGCAGGCGGTATAGCTAAAGAATTCAATACCATCGCAGTTGATGATGGTATCGCAATGGGTCACGGCGGCATGTTGTATTCACTGCCTTCACGTGAACTTATTGCAGATTCAGTAGAATACATGGTCAACGCACACTGTGCCGATGCCATGGTATGTATTTCTAACTGTGACAAAATCACCCCGGGAATGATGATGGCAGCTATGCGCCTTAACATTCCAGTGATCTTTGTTTCAGGCGGTCCAATGGAAGCAGGTAAAACCAAGCTTTCGGATCAAATCATCAAGCTCGATCTTGTTGATGCAATGATCCAAGGTGCCGATCCAACGATCTCAGATGAGCAAAGTGAGCAAGTAGAACGCTCTGCATGTCCAACATGTGGTTCATGTTCGGGTATGTTTACTGCCAACTCAATGAACTGCCTAACAGAAGCGCTGGGTCTATCTCAGCCGGGTAACGGTTCTATGCTAGCAACTCACGCAGACCGTGAAGAGCTATTCATCAATGCTGGTAAGCGCATCGTTGATCTGACTAAACGTTACTACGAGCAAGATGACGAATCAGCACTGCCTCGTAACATTGCTAACCGTGCAGCATTTGAAAATGCAATGGCACTTGATATCGCAATGGGCGGTTCAAGTAATACAGTTCTTCACCTATTGGCAGCTGCTCAAGAAGGTGAAATTGACTTTGATATGGGTGATATCGACGAGATGTCTCGCCGCGTTCCTCACCTGTGTAAGGTTGCACCTTCAACACCTAAATATCACATGGAAGACGTTCACCGTGCTGGTGGAGTAATGGCTATCCTTGGTGAGCTTGACCGTGCAGACCTACTGAACAATCAAACACGCACAGTGCTTGGCCTAAGTATGCAAGAGCAACTCGCTCAATATGACATCATGCAAACTGATGATGCAGATGTTCTTAAGTTCTTCCGCGCTGGCCCTGCTGGCATTCGAACGACTAAAGCATTCTCACAAGACTGCCGCTGGGATCGTCTTGATGACGACCGTAAAGAAGGTTGTATTCGCACTAAAGAAAACGCGTTTAGCCAAGAAGGTGGCCTAGCAGTTCTTTCAGGTAACATCGCTGTTGATGGCTGTATTGTTAAGACTGCTGGTGTGGATGAAGAAAACCTTAAGTTCCAAGGTCCGGCCGTTGTTTTTGAAAGCCAAGATACTGCCGTAGAAGGTATTTTAGGTGGTAAAGTGAAAGCGGGTGAAGTTGTTGTCATTCGTTACGAAGGTCCTAAAGGTGGCCCTGGTATGCAAGAAATGCTTTACCCAACGACTTACCTAAAGTCGATGGGTCTAGGTAAATCTTGTGCACTTCTAACGGATGGTCGTTTCTCTGGTGGTACATCAGGTCTGTCTATCGGCCACGCTTCTCCAGAAGCAGCAAGTGGCGGTGTTATCGGCCTAGTAAAAGATGGCGATATCATCACTATCGATATTCCTAACCGTTCAATCACGCTAGATATAGCTGAAGATGAATTGGCTGCACGTCGTGAGAAGCAAGATGCACTAGGCTGGAAACCAGCAGACCGTCAACGCGAAGTATCATTTGCACTAAAAGCCTACGCAAGCATGGCGACCAGTGCAGACAAAGGTGCTGTGCGTGACAAGTCCAAACTAGAGGACTAATCCATGACCGATTCTTTTCCAACAAAAGAACGGGAACAATCTGGTGCAGATTATCTGCGCCAGATACTACGAGCTCCTGTTTATGAAGTGGCAAATGTCACGCCATTGCAAGAAATGCCACGCCTTAATGAACGACTGGGTAACCAAGTATTCATTAAGCGTGAAGATCGTCAGCCAGTGCATTCGTTTAAATTACGTGGTGCATACAATATGGTTTCGAGCTTATCTGAAACACAAAAGTCAGCGGGTGTGATTGCAGCTTCAGCGGGTAATCACGCACAAGGCATGGCTCTTTCTGGTTCAAAACTTGGTATTCAAACCACAATCGTAATGCCGAAAACAACGCCCGACATCAAAGTTGATGCAGTACGTGGTTTTGGCGGTAATGTCGTTCTACATGGCAGTAACTTTGATGAAGCCAAGGCAGAAGCTGAGCGTCTATCAGAGCTACATGGCTATACCTTTGTTCCTCCTTTCGATCACCCGTTGGTCATTGCTGGGCAAGGGACGATTGGCATGGAAATGCTGCAACAAAATGGCCACCTAGATTACATTTTTGTTCCTGTTGGTGGTGGTGGCTTGGCTGCTGGTGTAGCTGTTCTCATCAAACAACTGATGCCAGAAATCAAAGTGATTGCGGTTGAGCCAGAAGACTCTTCTTGTTTAAAAGCTGCGTTAGATGCTGGTGAACCTGTTGTGCTTGATCAGGTCAGCATGTTCGCAGATGGTGTTGCGGTAAAACGCATTGGTGAAGAGACATTCCGTTTGTGTCAAAAGTATCTTGATGGACATATCGCGGTTTCTAGCGATGAAATCTGCGCAGCTGTTAAAGATATCTTTGAAGATACACGTGCTATTGCTGAGCCTTCAGGCGCACTTGCCCTGGCCGGATTAAAAAAATTCACTGAGCAGAACAAACTAAAAGATAAGCAGTTAGGCACGGTTCTTTCTGGCGCCAACACGAACTTCCATGGTTTACGCTATGTTTCAGAACGTTGTGAGCTTGGCGAAAAACGTGAAGGCTTATTAGCGGTAACGATTCCTGAGCGCCAAGGCGCATTCTTTGAGTTCTGTAACCTAATTGGTGGCCGTGCTGTCACTGAATTTAACTACCGTTACAACGACGATAGCTTAGCCAATATTTTTGTTGGTGTGCGCTTACAAGGCGGTCAAGAAGAGCTGGAACACATCATCCGTGATTTACGTGAAGGTGGTTACCCAGTCGTTGATCTATCTGATGACGAAATGGCGAAGTTGCATGTTCGCTACATGATTGGCGGTAAACCATCTAAGCCATTAAAAGAACGCTTATTCAGTTTTGAATTTCCTGAATATCCTGGTGCTTTAGTCAGGTTCCTAAGTACGCTGGGGACACACTGGAATATCAGCTTGTTCAACTACCGAAATCACGGTGCAGACTACGGTCGTGTTCTGTGTGGGTTTGAGTTGGGTGAAGATGATCTGGCTGAATTTTCACAACACTTACGTGAACTCGGTTACCAGTGCAAAGATGAAACCGATAACCCATCTTATCAGTTCTTCCTGTCTTGATAAGACGACCTAACCATTAAGGCTATCGATTTAAAAAGGCGAGTTACGACTCGCCTTTTTAGTTTCAGGTAATAAGTTAATGCTCTAACCAATCTTGATGCAGCTGCTGGCTTGAACCTAAGTAATCGACCATCCACTCAATCATTTTGTGATTATCGTCTTTACGCCATACTAAACAACACTGGCTTAGTGGGGTGTCATCGGGCAGAATTTTCTCCACCAGCAAACCGCTTTCAATCAATGGCATAGCTATGTGCCTTGGCATGTACCCCACTCCAACCCCATTCTTAAGACACTCTATTGCACTGTACCAATTAGGCAACAATAGACGCCTTTGACTCACGTAATGCCCAGTGTGACGTTTAGGGAGCACATTAGAGGTATCATCTAAACATATAGCAGGAAACTGACTAACAAACTCTTCAGTCAGGTTTTGTTCACGCACACAAGCATGGCTTGGAGACATCACAAATGCCCAATCAAGCCTCCCCATATCACGGACTTCAAAATCACCACCAACAGGAATAGCCGATGTCGCCCCTATCACAATATCAGCTCTGCCCTGTGAAATGGCTTCCCAGGAACCATTGAACACTTCCATATTGATTTGCAGCTCTGCGAAATCGAACTTTTCATAAAAAGCCTCGATCATGGGTTTCATCTTCTCAAGCTTAACAACATTATCAAGAGTCACTTTAAGTGTTTTTTGCCAACCATGTGCCGCTCGTTTCGTTTGGGCTTTCACTTCTTCCATTTGACGTAAAAGCAGTCTCGCTTCCTCTATAAACAACTCACCTGCTGGAGTCAGTTCTACTTTCCTAGGCAGACGACGAAATAAAACCACATCCAATTCTTGTTCTACTTGACGTACTCCGTAGCTAATCGCAGACGGAACTTTATGTAATTGTTCAGCCGCTGCGGTGAAACTGCCAAGCCTTGCAACCGTATCGAGCATTTCGAGAGAAGATTTAGAAAACATGAGCCTTCAAATTTTTTGATTGATAACCACTAATTTTAACGTTTTATTTTATGTAATGCGAAAAATAGAATGGCGAGGTAAAAATATAGGGGCTTTCAGGAAGCCTAATACAAACAATTTTTTTGATGATAATTCTAATATTAGATCATCATTGCTAACTGGCACTTTTATGAACATTTCAAAATTCCAGCTTGTTTATCTTGCTGCACTATCCATGCTTGGCTTCATCGCAACCGATATGTACCTTCCTGCATTCAAAATGATGGAAGTCGACTTTGGTACAGGCCCAGAGCAAATCGCATTATCACTCACGGTTTTTCTTGTAGGTATGGCTGTTGGCCAATTGCTATGGGGCTTAGCAAGCGACAAGTTTGGTAATAGGAACACACTGGCAGCTGGTTTAGTTATCTTTACCTTGGCTTCATTTGGTTTAGCATTCAGCACGGAAGTGTGGCAACTGCTAGGCCTACGCTTTATTCAAGCGATTGGTGTATGTGCTCCTGCTGTTATTTGGCAAGCAATGGTCATTAAACGTTACCCAGCAGAAGCGAGCCAACAAATCTTCGCAACGATAATGCCATTAGTAGCACTATCACCTGCACTAGCGCCTCAGCTTGGTGTGCTACTTGCTGATAGCTTAGGCTGGCATAGTATCTTTGTCGCTTTGACGCTGCTCGGTACTTTACTCATAGCAACAACGCTGGCTCAACCAAAAGAACAACCAGAGCAAAAGCAAACTAGCATCAGCAATGACATCAAAGTTCTCCTAAAGTCTAAGCCTTACCTAGGTAACGTGATCATGTTCGCGAGTGCTTCTGCTGCATTTTTTGCATATCTAACTGGTATGCCAGAAATCATGGCGCAGTTGGGCTACGAAGCAAAAGACATCGGCTTAAGCTTTATTCCACAGACGATTGCCTTCATGGTAGGTGGCTACTTAGGTAAAGTTGGAGTTAAAAAGTTTGGCGATTCGTTAGTTCTTAAACAGCTTATAGGCCTCTTTACTGTCGCTACACTGCTGATTTTTATCGCTTCTCAGTGGGAACTAACGTCAATATGGCCGTTACTTGCCCCTTTCTGCTTAATTGCAGTCGCGAATGGCGCGTTATACCCAATTGTTGTAAACCGTGCTCTTTCTAATGCAAAGCAAAGCCCTGCAACAGCAGCCGGCCTACAAAATAGTTTTCAAATTTGCTTGAGTAGTATAGCGAGTGGTTTAGTAGCAACGATGGCAACAGTAGCTTTACCTGTAACCGGTGTTGCGATTGTTATCTGTTTAGGCGGGCTTTGGATCGGCTACATCATTGCCAATAAAGAATTAGCTGAACAATTTACCGCGCCAGACAATTCACGAGTGGTATTGGAAGACAATCAAGACTAAGTATCTGTGAAATAAAAAAGAGCGAGTTTAACTCGCTCTTTTTTGTATGGGTTTCTGGCTAAGGCGTGACCTTACTGTCTACCACCTCAAACGTTGGAGACTTCCGACTCGTATATTCTTCATAATTAACAACCCGGCTACGACCATTGTCTTTAGCCATATACAGAGCCTGATCAGCAAGTTTAACCAAAGATTCTGTATCTGATGCAGGTTTAGGGTAACTAGCAACACCAATAGAAACCCCAAGCTGCCCGAGCGATAGTCCTTTATATTCCAAGTGCATGGAACGAACAGCATCACACAACACTTGAGCAAACTCGGTCGCTTTAGCCATAGAGTGGTGAGGCAGCAAAATTGCGAGTTCTTCGCCACCTAAACGACAAGCAATTCCATCTTCACTCACATTTTGCTTAAGTAAAGTACTGATCTCTTTCAATACAAAGTCACCAGCATCATGACCAAAATTGTCGTTAAAGCGCTTGAAGTGATCCAAATCGAGCATGAGTAATGACAGCGGTTGCTCGTTGGTAGCTGAATTCATGGAGTGTTCTTCCAACTTCTGCTCGAAGAAGCGACGGTTGAATAGTCCCGTTAGAGGATCGCTTAATGCCTGAGAACGAAGTTTCTCTTGTAAACTCAAGTTCGCTAACGCTAAACCAAGATGTTCAGAAACACTGAAAGCAAGCTGCTCTATAATTGGATCAATTTTGATATCACCCTGACCAAAGTAAAGGTGCATAATCCCAATAGTATTTCCGTGAGCGGTTAGCGGAATGCAAAGGGTTTGATTGTTATCCATATCATGCATATGACCACAAGCTAATGAATGGAAAGCGTCGTTTGACTGATGCGCTCGCCCCTTACGCAAAGACCAACACTCTTCAGGTGAAAAACTCGCACTACCAGGCCAAGCCTCACCCCAATCTAACTGAGTGACTAGCTGATTTCGAGATGCTCGCATCAAAGACACGCTACCATTTACGTTGCCTAGAATTCGCGGCAGGATATCCGACACGATTTGTTGCGCTTCAACCATGTTGTTACAAGCAGCAAGCATATTGGCTAAACGGTGCATCAACTCAATTTCGTGAGTACGTTGGCGAATGCGCTCATCTTGCTTTTTCTGTTCTTCTTCCACTCTCAGATTGATTTGGCGACTACTAATATAAGAAGTWCCAACCAAAAAACTTAGACTTAAAGCTAGCATCCCTACCAGAATCCCCATCAGCTGAAAGTTCATCTGTTTTAGGTGATACATAGGTGAAGAAAGCACCACGACAAATGGTACGTTATTTACCATTACCTTCTTTGAATTATATATTCGCTCAGTCGAAGTAACCGTACTAAAACGTACATCCTTGCCATAGCCAGCCTTCAGAGCCTGTAAAAATTCAGGTCTCTGACCATGATTCTCAACTTCTTCAAGAGCATGTTTCGTTAGGTCGGTATCGCCAATAACATTGCCTTTTGAATCAATAATCTGAATTCGTAACTGAGTACTCGCTTGCGTTAGGCTACCAATATATATGTCGATATCAGTATCAACAGTAAAGCTATCTCGATCTTCTTCTATCTCATTGACCACGTCATACATCAGAGAAGTTAAATGCTCATGTTCCTTCTCCACTACCAGTTTTTCAAGCGTGATATAAAAGCCATAAAGCCCTAGCAGCATGGAAAACGATAGAATAATAATGGGCAAAACTTGCCACTTTTTATCAACTATCCTCATGAATGATTCGCCTATACAGAATAACAGCCCAAATAGTAACAATTTAACAACAAAATACAATTGGCAAGCTGGTTATTTTTTATCTAATAGGAATGAACGCCTCACTAACGCTCCCATAAAACAAAAAGCCGCAGAGATAATTCTGCGGCTTTTCTTAATATACTAAATCGTTTTACTTTTTCTTTGCCGGGCGCTGCCAATTAGCTATTTTTCGCTCTTTAGCACGACTAATAACTAACTCGTTCTCAGCAACATCTCTCGTTACTGTAGAACCGGCGCCAACTGTTGCACCGTTACCGATCGTTACTGGAGCGATCAATTGACTATCTGAACCAACAAATACGTCATCGCCAATAATAGTCTTAAACTTGTTCGCACCATCATAGTTACAGGTAATAGCACCCGCGCCAACGTTTACGCGTTGACCTATTTCAGCGTCACCTAGATAGGTGAGGTGGTTAGCTTTAGAGCCTTCACCAAGGCAAGTGTTCTTAACTTCAACAAAGTTACCTACATGCGAGTTGTTACGCATATCAGCACCTGGGCGTAGGCGAGTAAATGGACCAACCGTACAGTCTTCACCAACGGTTGCGCCTTCAATGACACTGTATGGACGAACAATGGTGTTATCGTCAATTTCACAGTCTTTCAGAACACAACCCGTACCTATAACCACGTTATCACCAATGCTCACGCTACCTTCAATAATAACGTTGGTGTCGATTTCAACGTCCATACCACATTGTAGTTCGCCACGTAGGTCAAAGCGACTAGGATCACGCAGCATAACGCCCTGCTTCAATAACTTATCAGCCTGTTCAGCCTGGTAAGCGCGCTCTAAACGAGCAAGTTGAGAGCGATCGTTAACGCCTTCAACTTCAATAGGGCTTACTGGGTGAACCGCTTCAACTGCACGACCTTCATCGTGAGCCGCTGCGATAACGTCAGTTAGGTAGTATTCTCCCTGTGCGTTATCGTTGCTTAGGCCAGACAACCAGCGCTTAAGATCGCCACCAGTAGCAACCATCACACCGGTATTAATCTCTTTGATAAGCTTTTGCTCATCTGTCGCATCTTTTTGCTCTACGATAGCGACAACAGGGCCATTACGACGAATAATACGGCCATAGCCCATGGGGTTGTCTAGCACGACTGTCAGTAGTGCAATACCGCCATTTGGCTGAGCATCTAATAGGTTTTCAACCGTTTCAGGTGAAATAAGAGGAACATCACCGTACAACACAAGTACCTTTTCATCGTCGGCAAAATGCTCAGATGCTTGATCAACCGCATGGCCGGTACCGAGTTGCTCAGCTTGCAATGCCCAATTAACAGACTCTTCAGCTAAAGTAACCTTCATCTGATCCCCACCATGGCCATATACCAAGTGAATATTTTGAGCACCAAGACCATTACAGGTATCGATGACGTGTTTCACCATCGGCTTACCTGCCAATGTATGAAGTACTTTCGGCATGTTGGAGTACATGCGAGTTCCTTTCCCCGCAGCGAGAATGACCGCGCTAAACTTCATTTAAAAACCTATTTGACGTTATTTTTGATTAAGCTTCTATTGTAACCGTTTTTAGACGGATATTTAAATGTGCAAGTACAGTTACTGGTATTAGAAACGCAAAAAGGCGACCCTAAGGTCGCCTTTATCTCAACACTGATAACTTTATATAAAATTATCGACGTTGCTTCGTCAGCTCGATTACTCGTAACTGAGCAATGGCTTTAGCCAGTTCACCGGCCGCTTGCGCGAAGTCCATGTCGCCATGCTGATTTTGGATATTCTCCACAGCCTTGCGCTTGGCTTCTTCAGCCTTTGCTGCGTCTAGCTCTTCACCACGGATAGCTGTATCAGCCAGTACAGTCGCTGTACCAGGCTGAACTTCTACCATACCACCAGAAACATAAATGATTTCTTCGTGGCCGTGCTGCTTAACAATACGCACCATACCAGGCTTGATAGCGGTCAGCAGCGGAGTATGACCATGGAAAATACCAAGTTCACCTTCGCTACCGGTCACCTGAAACGTTTCAACAAGACCAGAGAAAAGCTGTTTCTCTGCACTTACAACGTCTAGGTGAAAGGTTATTGCTGCCATATCGCCTCCTAGTTAGCCTTATAGCTTCTTAGCATTCTCAATAGCTTCGTCAATTGCACCACAGTACATGAACGCTTGCTCTGGAATGTCATCGTATTCACCAGATAGTAGACCTTGGAAGCCACGTAGAGTCTCTTTAAGAGGTACGTAAACACCTGGGTCACCTGTAAATACTTCCGCTACGTGGTAAGGCTGAGTAAGGAACTTCTCAATCTTACGAGCACGAGATACAACTTGCTTATCTTCTTCAGATAGCTCGTCCATACCTAGGATAGCAATGATATCTTTCAGCTCTTTATAGCGCTGAAGAGTAGACTGAACGCCACGAGCGATGTCGTAGTGTTCTTGTCCAACTACCAATGGATCCAGTTGACGTGAAGTAGAATCTAGCGGGTCGATCGCTGGGTATAGACCCATAGATGCGATGTTACGGTTAAGTACAACCGTTGCATCTAAGTGCGCGAACGTTGTTGCTGGAGACGGGTCAGTCAAGTCATCCGCAGGTACATATACCGCCTGTACAGACGTGATAGAACCAGCTTTAGTTGACGTGATACGCTCTTGTAGAACACCCATTTCTTCAGCTAGTGTAGGTTGGTAACCTACCGCAGAAGGCATACGACCTAGAAGTGCTGATACTTCAGTACCTGCTAGTGTGTAACGGTAGATGTTATCAACGAACAGTAGAACGTCACGACCTTCGTCACGGAAGCGCTCTGCCATTGTTAGACCAGTCAGTGCAACACGTAGACGGTTACCTGGTGGCTCGTTCATCTGACCGTAAACCATTGCTACTTTTGATTCTTCAGGGTTTTCAACGTTTACAACGCCTGCTTCCTGCATTTCAAAGTAGAAATCGTTACCTTCACGAGTACGCTCACCTACACCTGCAAAAACAGATAGGCCTGAGTGTTGAAGTGCGATGTTGTTGATAAGCTCCATCATGTTAACGGTCTTACCTACACCAGCACCACCGAATAGACCGATTTTACCACCCTTAGCGAATGGACAAATCAAGTCGATTACTTTAACACCAGTTTCTAGAAGAGCTGTCTCGTTAGACTGCTCTTCGTAGCTTGGAGCTTCACGGTGAATGGCGTAATGCTCTTCAGCACCAATTTCACCACACTCATCAATCGCGTCACCTAGGACATTCATGATACGACCCAATGTCTTAGTACCTACTGGTACTGAGATTGGAGCGCCAGTATTTTCAACTGTCAAACCACGACGTAAACCATCAGAGCTACCCATTACGATTGCGCGAACCACGCCACCGCCAAGTTGTTGCTGAACTTCAAGAACTAGACGTTCTTTCACTTCATTAACATTCAGAGCATCGTATACACGAGGTACTTCGCCCTGTGGGAACTCTACGTCGACTACCGCACCGATGATCTGTACGATCTTACCTGTAGCCATCGTTAATCCTCTAACTATTTAGTTTTACCTAAGCTTAAACCGCAGCTGCACCTG
Organism: Vibrio makurazakiensis; assembly: GCF_050337375.1. Taxonomy (NCBI): domain Bacteria; kingdom Pseudomonadati; phylum Pseudomonadota; class Gammaproteobacteria; order Vibrionales; family Vibrionaceae; genus Vibrio; species Vibrio makurazakiensis. Next base: position 39,216 of record NZ_JAKJSW010000018.1, read on the forward strand.
AAACGATCTCAGAAAGTTCTTGTGTAATCGCCGATTGACGGGCTTTGTTATACACAAGTTCTAAGTCATCAATAATGTCACCAGCGTTATCTGTTGCTGATTTCATAGCAATCATTCGAGCCGCTTGCTCACAAGCAAGATTCTCGACCACACCTTGATACACTTGAGATTCGACATAGCGAACCAGTAAAGCATCAAGAAGTGGTTTTGGCTCAGGTTCGTAAATGTAGTCCCAAGCATGATCGCGTTTCATGTCTTCGCTGTCTGATTTAGGCAAAGGAAGTAATTGATCGATCGTTGGTTCTTGTACCATAGTGTTTTCAAACTTGTTGAACACTACGAACAGGCGATCTAGTTCGCCTTCATCATATTTCTTCAGCATAACGCTTACAGAGCCAATCAAGTCTTCAAGGCTTGGGCGATCGCCCAGACCAGAAACTTGAGCTGCTACTTTCGCGCCGCTGTTATTGAAAAATGCTGTTGCTTTAGAACCTACAATTGCAAGCTCCACATCAGCACCTTTCTCAGACCAATCTTTCATGTCTAGCATAGCTTTCTTGAACAAGTTAATGTTCAAACCACCACATAGACCACGGTCTGTAGAAACGATGATGTAACCAACACGTTTGGCTTCACGTTCCTCAAGATAAGGATGCTTATACTCGAGGCTACCATTAGCCAAATGACCGATCACTTTACGCATTGTTTCTGCATATGGACGAGTAGCTTCCATTGCGTCTTGAGAACGACGCATTTTTGAAGCTGCTACCATTTCCATTGCTTTCGTAATCTTCTGTGTGCTTTTAACACTACCGATTTTATTACGTATCTCTTTTGCGCCGGCCATCGTTACTCTCCGTTAATGGTATGAGGTGACCCTAAGGCCACCTACCAATTACCAGGTCTGGGTTGCCTTGAAATCGTCAACAAGCTTCTTCAGCTCAGCTTCGATTTCTTTATTGAAAGCACCCGTTGTGTCGATCTGTGTTGCTAGATCGGCATATTGACCACGAGCAAACGACAGTAAAGCAGCTTCAAAGTCTAGAACTTTAGTCAGTTCTACGTCTTGAAGGTATCCACGCTCTGCAGCGAAGATTACTAGAGCTTGGTCAAATACAGACATAGGAGCGTATTGCTTCTGCTTCATCAGTTCTGTAACTTTTTGACCGTGGTCTAGTTGCTTCTTAGTCGCTTCATCAAGATCCGATGAGAACTGTGCAAATGCAGCAAGTTCACGGTATTGAGCTAGAGCAGTACGGATACCGCCAGATAGCTTCTTGATGATTTTAGTCTGCGCCGAACCACCTACACGAGAAACTGAGATACCTGGGTCAACAGCTGGACGTACGCCCGCGTTGAATAGCTCAGTTTGTAGGAAGATCTGACCATCAGTAATCGAGATTACGTTCGTTGGTACGAATGCAGATACGTCACCAGCTTGCGTTTCGATGATAGGAAGAGCAGTTAAAGAACCAGTCTTACCTTTCACTTCACCGTTAGTAAACTTCTCTACGTATACTTCGCTTACACGAGCAGCACGCTCTAGTAGACGAGAGTGAAGGTAGAAAACATCACCTGGGAACGCTTCACGACCTGGTGGACGCTTAAGTAGTAGCGAGATTTGACGGTAAGCTACAGCTTGCTTAGATAGATCATCATAAACAATCAGTGCATCTTCACCGCGATCACGGAAGTATTCACCCATCGCACAACCTGCGTATGGCGCTAGGTATTGTAGCGCTGCAGATTCAGAAGCAGATGCAACAACAACAACAGTGTTAGCCAGTGCGCCGTGCTCTTCTAATTTGCGAACTACGTTAGCAATAGTCGACGCTTTTTGGCCGATAGCTACGTAGATAGAGAAAATACCAGAATCTTTTTGGTTAATAATCGCATCGATCGCCATTGCTGTTTTACCAGTCTGACGGTCACCGATTACTAGTTCACGTTGACCACGACCGATAGGGATCATTGAGTCAACAGACTTGTAACCAGTTTGAACAGGTTGATCTACCGATTTACGGTCGATTACACCTGGTGCGATAATTTCTACAGGCGAAGTTAGTTTCGCTTCGATAGGACCTTTACCATCAATTGGCTCACCTAGCGTGTTTACAACACGACCAAGCATTTCAGGACCTACTGGTACTTCAAGAATACGACCAGTACCTGTAACTTTCATGCCTTCCTGTAGGTCAGCATATGGGCCCATTACAACTGCACCAACCGAATCACGGTTCAAGTTTAGTGCTAGCGCGTAACGGCCACCCGGTAGTTCAATCATTTCACCTTGCATCACGTCCGCTAGGCCGTGGATGCTAAGGATGCCATCGCTTACAGAAACGATAGTACCTTCATTGCGAGCTTCACTAACAACGTCGAAAGATTCAATACGTTGTTTAATTAGATCGCTAATTTCAGTGGAATTAAGTTGCATGCTCCAATCCCCATTAAGACTGCAATGCATCGCTCAGGCGGTCTAGACGACTGCGCGCTGAGTTATCGATGACTAGGTCTCCGGCTCGAATAATAACTCCACTAAGTAGAGTCTCATCTATACTGCAATTCAGCTGAACTTTGCGCGCTAGGCGCAGTTCCAATTTGCTGCTGATATCTGCTCGTTGTTCTTCAGAAAGCTCAACAGCTGAAGTTACTTCAACGTCGATTTCTTTCTCATGCTCTTGTTTGAGCAATAAGAACTGTTTGCACACATCAGGAAAAGCCATTAAACGGCCGTTCTCTGCCATCACCTTAATTAGGTTCTGACCGAATTCATCAAATTGTTCGCCACAAATAACAATGAATACTTCCGCTAATTTTTCCGCAGTCATAGAACCGCTTAATAAATTATGAACATCATCATTTTGTGCCACTTCGGCAGCAAAAGTAAGCATTTGACCCCATTGGTCTAGCTCACCTTTATCCACCGCAAAGTCAAAGGCTGCTTTAGCATAGGGGCGTGCGATTGTAGTCAAATCAGACATATACAGCCCCTTGCTTTAAAGTTTTGCAGTAATGTTGTTAAGAAGATCTTTGTGTACATCTTTGTCGATTGTACGTTCAAGGATTTTCTCAGCACCAGCTATAGCCAGAGTTGCGACTTGTTTGCGCAGGTCATCACGGGCACGTGTGCGCTCAGCTTCAAGTTCTGCTTCAGCTTGCGTTAAGATCTTCTGGCGCTCTGCCTGAGCCTCTTCGCGAGCTTCATCAATAATTTGAGCTTTACGTTTGTTTGCCTGTTCAATAACCTCAGTTGCAGTGCGCTTTGCTTCTTTCATTTGCTCAGAAGCGTTGGCTTGTGCCAGGTTCAAGTCTTTCGCAGCGCGTTCAGCGGCTGCAAGACCGTCAGCAATTTTCTTCTGACGTTCTTCGATTGCTTGCATGATTGGTGGCCATACATATTTCATGCAGAACCAAACAAACATAGAAAAAGCAATTGCTTGACCTAGCAGAGTTGCGTTCATATTCACAACAGCTACCCCTCGTTAAGAATCAACTACAAAAATTTAATTAACTATTAATAGCTAATTAGCCTGCTAGTTGACCAACAAATGGGTTAGCAAACGTGAATAGTAGTGCGATTACGATACCGATCATTGGAACAGCATCCAGTAGACCAGCGATGATGAACATCTTAACTTGTAGCATTGGAGCCATTTCAGGTTGACGCGCAGCGCCTTCTAGGAATTTACCACCAAGAATAGCAAAACCAATTGCAGTACCTACGGCACAAAGACCAACAATAATAGCAACAGCGATTGCTGAAAAACTTAGTACAGTTTCCATTTACGTTCTCCGATTAACATTAATAGTTAGAATAAAAGCTTAAAAAATTTAGTGATCACTATCTTCATGGGCCATTGATAAATAAACGATAGTTAACATCATGAAAACGAACGCTTGAATCAAAATAACCAAGATATGGAAGATAGCCCAAGGTAGAGCACCTACCCATTGCAAGTACCACGGTAGCATTGCTGCAATAAGAATAAACACCACCTCACCAGCAAACATATTACCAAACAAACGCATGCCTAGAGATAAAGGTTTCGCTAATAGCGAGATTACTTCTAGAACCAGGTTGAATGGAATCATGATTGGGTGATTAAATGGGTGAAGTGCCAATTCCTTAGCAAACCCGCCAAGCCCTTTTACTTTGATGCTGTAGTAGATCATCAATGCAAAAACGCCCAAAGCCATAGCCATTGTTATATTTGCATCAGCTGTAGGAACCACTTTCAAGTAAGGGATACCTAACCAATGCTCTGCAGGATACGGTAAGAAATCGATAGGCACTAAGTCCATCAAGTTCATTATGATAATCCAGCAGAATATAGTCAGTGCTAGAGGAGCGATCAGAGGATTGCGGCCATGGAAAGTTTCTTTAACGTTGTCGCCAACGAATTCCACTACCATTTCAACAAAACACTGAAGCTTTCCTGGTACACCTACTGTTGCTTTCTTAGCGACTGAGCGGAAAACCCAAAGGAATAACATCCCTGTCAACACCGAAAAAAACAGACTGTCTATATGTACGTTCCAGAAACTTGTCTCCTCTACTAGACCAAACTTAGCTAAAGAAAGGTGTTGTAGATGGTGTTCAATGTATCCGGATGCTGTTGGCGCAGCCATAACTCATCCTATTTTTTATTGTTAATGAAAAGCACTGGCGCAAAGATATTAATACCTAGAACCAGTAAATAGGTCAGTTTGAGGGGAACAAGTTCCACCTGCATATACATGTAGACAATAGAAAATAGTAGAACCGTGATTAAGATTTTTAATGCTTCACCTGCGTAGAACGATGCTGCAACCAACTTGGTCGCTCGAGCTCCGCAGAAGATAAATGCACAAAAACAAAATACTGCATTGGAAATGACAAAAATACCGCCACCCACCAGTGAAGCAAAACCCCAATCAGGATTAACAGTTATACCTAATCCTACTGCCAATAAAATAACCGCGCTGAACTCGATCAATAACATTTGCTTTGCAAGCACTCGTCCTGGTCTTGCTAACGCCGCCATCATGTATTCGTACCTCTAGTAGTACCCACAACGTACCGATATGAATCAGTACTGGGAAATTGGCGAAAATTATACGGTGAGTCGAACTGATTGCAATGATAACGCAGCAAAAAGTTACAGTTTTGTTTACAAACCGACAACTTTCGAACAAAAATTAATTAATTACATAATTGACTTAAATCAATTATCTCATCTACCCCTCTAGCTTGGCAATCAATTGCTCCAATTTGTGAGGCTCATCAAGACTAATTGTGATTTTTGACTTTCCACTAGCAGAACGAACAATAGATACCTTGCCTTGTATTATTTCACTTAATCTTTGTGACATATCTATTACTTCTGAGTCTTGTTCTGCAGTTTCTCGCTCAACCTGTGGTGTTAAGCACTTTTTAACTAATTGTTCAGTTTGACGTACGGTCATTTGCTTTTTAGCAACCGTTTGGGCAACCTCTGCTTGTTGGTCACCTTCAAGCGCCAATAACGCACGCGCATGGCCCATTTCTAACTGTTTCGCGACCACAAGTTCTTTCACTACATCATCAAGTTGATTTAGACGAAGTAGGTTGCTGACTGTCGTACGTGATTTACCAATTACTTCCGCTACCTTTTGGTGCGTCAGTTCAAATTCATTTTGTAAACGCTCAAGAGCTTGAGCTTCTTCGATAACGTTTAGATCTTCACGCTGAATGTTCTCAATGAGAGCCATAGCAATCGYAGCACGATCTTGTACATTTTTAATCAAACATGGGACTTGTTTTAACCCTGCTTGACGCGCTGCACGCCAACGACGCTCACCGGCAATAATCTCAAATTTATCTACTGCAATTGGGCGCACGACAATTGGCTGAATAATACCTTGAGATTGAATAGATGCAGCTAGTTCTTCTAGCGCTTCTGGAGCCATGTCTTTACGAGGCTGATAAACACCTGGTTTCAAGCTAGAGATGGAAAGTTCAACCAACTCCCCGTCAGCAGACATTGCCTGACTATGAGTTGCAACTTGCTGTTTCTCACGAGCTAATGAACTAGTTGCCAATAAAGCATCTAGCCCTTTTCCTAAACCACGCTTAGACATTTGAGCTAATTCCTTCGGTTGGAGTATTTATGATACTGGGACTTCTTCGCGACGTAACATTTCACCCGCTAACGCTAAATACGCTTTGGCGCCGGCAGAATATTTGTCGTAGTACATTGCTGGTTTACCATGACTTGGCGCTTCAGCTAAACGTACATTCCTTGGAATAACAGTTCGGTATACCTTACTACCAAAATGTTTCTTTAATTGATCAGACACTTCGTTTGATAAGCGGTTACGAGGATCGTACATAGTTCGAAGTAAACCTTCGATCTTTAGATTTTCGTTTACTACCGCTGCCAACTTACTAATGGTGTCCATCAACGCCGTTAGACCTTCAAGTGCAAAGTATTCACACTGCATTGGTACCAACACAGAATCAGCAGCTGCCATAGCGTTGATTGTAAGGAGGTTTAGAGATGGAGGACAATCGATAAAGATGAAATCATAGTTATCACGAACTGGCGCCAACGCGTTCTTTAAACGAACTTCGCGAGCAAACACTTCCATGAGCTTAATCTCAGCGGCAGTGACGTCACCATTCGCAGCAATTAAATCATAATTGCCCGATGTATGGCGACAAACAACCTCCTCAAAAGAAGTGTCTTCGACTAACAAATCGTAAGCAGATGCTTCAACTTGGTATTTATCGACCCCACTCGCCATTGTTGCGTTGCCTTGAGGATCTAAATCAATAACCAATACTTTACGCTTTGTTGCTGCCATAGAGGCAGCAAGGTTGATGCATGTTGTTGTTTTACCTACGCCACCTTTCTGGTTGGCTATTGCTACGATTTTACCCACGATGGCCTCGCTGTTTATCCCTTACGCGATAAAGTTACTAGATGTCGCTCACCTTCGAGTTCAGGAACTACTAACGTTTTAATGTCAGTGACTGAGCACCATTCTGGAAGCTGATCGATTTCATCTCTCGGATGTTGTCCTTTCAGAGCCAAAAATACACCGGATTGCGCTTTAGGTAAATGATGACACCATTCGACCATGTCTGTCATTGAAGCAAACGCACGACTTAGAACACCATCAAATTTTTCTTCTGGTTGGAACTCTTCAACTCGGCTTTGAACCGGTGTTACGTTCTTCAAACCTAATTCATGAACAACTTGCTTAATGAAACGAATACGCTTGCCTAAGCTGTCCAATAAGAAAAACTCACTATCAGGATTCATGATTGATAGCGGAATACCTGGTAAACCAGGGCCTGTACCCACATCGATAAAGCGCTTGCCTTGCAAGTGAGTACTAACAATAACACTATCCAGAATATGCTTAACCATCATTTCCATAGGATCGCGAACTGACGTTAGGTTGTAAGCTTTGTTCCACTTATTCAGCATTTCAACGTAGCCCACTAACTGGTCACGTTGTAAGTCACTCACTTCTAAATCTGTTTGTCCGAGTAATTGATCCAGTTTTTCACGTAATGCACTCATTATGCTTCGTCACCTTTTTTAAGTAGACCTTGTTTCTTCAAGTACACGAGAAGAATGGAAATAGCGGCAGGTGTAATGCCTGAAATTCGAGACGCGATACCAATAGATTCTGGTTTTGCTGTCGACAGCTTTAAAACTACCTCATTAGAAAGGCCTTTAATTTGGCTGTAATCCAAATCAAGAGGAAGTTTTGTATTTTCATGACGAAGTGACTTTTCAATTTCATCTTGCTGACGCTGAATATAGCCTTCGTACTTAACTTGGATCTCTACTTGCTCAGCCGCTTGTTGATCTTCCAAAGCTGGACCGAATTGATCAAGCTGAGTGAGCTGTGCATAAGTCATTTCTGGACGACGAAGAAGATCCTCACCACTCGCCTCACGAGACATTGGTGCTTTCAAAATCTTATTAAGATCATCAATACCTTCAGATTTAGGGTTAACCCAAGTTTCTTTCAGACGTTGACGTTCCTTTTCCATGTTTTCAACTTTTTCGTTGAAACGTGCCCAACGAGCATCATCAACCAAGCCAAGTTCACGAGATTTTTCCGTCAAACGGATATCAGCGTTATCTTCACGCAGCAACAGGCGGTATTCCGCACGAGAAGTAAACATGCGGTACGGTTCTTTAGTACCCATTGTCGACAAATCGTCAATCAGTACACCCATGTAAGCTTGATCTCGACGTGGGTTCCAACCTTCTTTACCTTGAGTAAACAAGCTCGCGTTTAAACCAGCCATCAAGCCTTGAGCCGCAGCTTCTTCATAACCAGTCGTACCATTAATTTGACCAGCAAAAAACAGGCCTTTAATAAACTTAGTCTCGTAAGTTTGTTTCAAATCGCGAGGATCAAAGAAATCATACTCAATAGCGTAACCAGGACGTGCTATGTGTGCGTTCTCAAAACCCTTCATTGAACGTACGATTTGAACTTGAACATCAAAAGGCAAACTTGTTGAAATACCATTCGGGTACAACTCATGCGTTGTTAAACCCTCAGGCTCAATGWAAATCTGATGACTGTCTTTGTCCGCAAATCGCATTACTTTATCTTCAATTGAAGGACAGTAACGTGGGCCAATGCCTTCGATAACACCCGCGTACATTGGGCTGCGATCTAGGTTAGCTCGGATAACATCATGGGTTTGTTCATTGGTATGAGTAATGTAACAAGGGATCTGACGCGGTTGCTGACTGCGATTCCCCATGAAAGAAAATACCGGCGTTGGGTTATCACCATGTTGAACTTCAAGTTCAGAAAAGTCGACACTGCGCGCATCAATACGCGGAGGAGTACCCGTTTTCAGGCGATCAACTCGAAATGGAAGATCTCTTAAGCGCTGTGCAAGTGCGATCGATGGTGGATCACCAGCACGGCCACCTTCAGAACTTTCCATTCCGATATGAATTTTACCACCAAGGAATGTGCCTACGGTCAGTACCACAGCCTGAGCATGAAACTTCAAACCCATTTGCGTCACAACACCCACCACTTGATCCTGTTCAACGATCAAATCATCAACCGATTGTTGGAACAAAGTTAGGTTCGGCGTATTTTCAAGTGCACTGCGTACGAACGCTTTGTAAAGAGCTCGGTCAGCTTGAGCGCGAGTCGCTCGAACTGCTGGACCTTTCGATGCGTTAAGCGTTCTAAATTGAATACCTGCGTGATCAATCGCCTGAGCCATTAAGCCACCCATAGCATCGACTTCTTTGACCAAGTGTCCTTTGCCAATTCCGCCAATAGCTGGATTACATGACATCTGACCTAGGGTGTCGATATTGTGTGTGAGTAGCAACGTTTTTTGCCCAGTGCGGGCTGATGCGAGTGCGGCTTCCGTTCCTGCATGGCCGCCACCAACAACAATGACGTCAAATTTTTCGTGATAAAGCATGACCGACCTCAGGTATTCAAGCGAGTAATGGACAAATTAAGGAGCGATATTCTACCTGTTTTCCTTGGCTGAGAAAATGTTTTTGAGGTTTTTAAACGACTCTCTTTTTAATTAAAATATACAAGGATCTTTAGAGAGATCTTTTATTAGATCTACTATTAGGATCGAGGGTGTCTGTGGATAAGTCGAAAATGATCAACGAGATCATGGATCTTTTTTAGATCAAATCATGTGATCTAGTTTGGATCATGATGAGGATTAGCTGGGATCAAAAAGGCTACTTATACACAGGGGAGAAATAGCCTAAAAGTTATTATTTGGATAACTATAGGTTTATCACTGGATATAGGTCTACTTATCAACAGACTGTTTGTTCGTTTTTTGTTCAAACAGTTACGGTTATACTAGATTAGTTATTCACAATACGAATTTTAGGTATAAAAAAAGCGGCTAAAAAGCCGCCAAGTCGAGTTCGCTACAGCTAAAAGTTAGAGATATTGTCCCCTAACCATTCCTCAGCAGCGTCTTCTGGTACCGGATTTTCCAAAACATCGATGGTAAAACACTCACTAATCGGCTTACCACCAAGAATTGTGAGTAACTCGAACGCCTCTTTCCCTGCTGAGCAGAAGGTGTCATAACTTGAATCACCAATCGCAATAACGGCTACTTTTAGCGCATTGAGCGATGGTGAGTTCTCTTTTAGTGCACCAATAAAAGGTTGAATATTGTCTGGAAACTCTCCAGCACCGTGTGTTGAAGTAACGATTAACCAAGTACCAGAAACAGGGATCTCTTCATAGTTTGGTTGGTTGTGGATCGTTGTTTGGTGGCCATGCTCTTCGAGTAGATCGCTAAGGTGATCCCCAACGTATTCAGATCCGCCTAAAGTGCTGCCTGTAATGATTTGAATCATATACATATCCCTTTAATGTCGCCTAGCATGGCTTTGAGCTAGGCGATACAGTGAAAGTTATTTACCGATACAGAATGAAGTGAAGATTCGACCTAGTAGATCGTCTGAGCTGAATTCACCGGTAATTTCATTTAAGTGCTGCTGAGTTATTCTAAGTTCTTCGGCCAGAATTTCTCCTGCCATATAGCCTTCAAGCTGCTGTTGGCCTATATCTAGGTGGTGTGAAGCTCTTTCTAGTGCGTCTAGGTGACGACGACGCGCCATAAAGCCTCCCTCATTGCCACCAGCAAAGCCCATGCAGTCTTTTAGGTGATTCCTTAAGGAATCAACACCTTGGCCTGTCTTAGCCGACAGTCGGATAAGAGTCGGGTCGTTAACGTGGCAAATACCAAGATCTTCACTGGTTTGATCGGCTTTATTTCGAATGACAGTGATGCCAATTTTCTTCGGCAAGCGATCAACGAAATCTGGCCAGATTTCTTTTGGATCAGTGGCATCAGTTGTGGTGCCATCAACCATAAATAATACACGGTCAGCTTGAGCAATTTCTTCCCATGCGCGTTCGATACCAATTTTTTCAACTTCATCAGACGCTTCACGTAGCCCAGCAGTATCAATGATATGCAGAGGCATACCGTCGATATGAATGTGTTCACGAAGTACATCGCGGGTTGTGCCTGCAATATCAGTGACAATAGCGGAGTCTTTTCCTGATAACGCGTTAAGTAAGCTAGATTTCCCCGCATTAGGTCTGCCAGCGATCACCACTTTCATGCCTTCTCGCATGATAGAACCTTGGTTAGCTTCTTTACGAACACTTTCCAAGTTATCAATAATTGCTTGTAAGTCTGCGCTCACTTTACCGTCGGCAAGAAAGTCGATCTCTTCTTCAGGGAAGTCGATCGCCGCTTCTACATAGATACGTAAGTGAATTAATGAATCAACGAGTGTGTTAATTCGTTTAGAGAACTCGCCTTGCAAGGATTGAAGTGCTGATTTAGCTGCTTCTTCCGAGCTAGCATCGATTAAATCTGCAATTGCTTCCGCTTGAGTCAAATCCATCTTGTCGTTTAAGAAAGCACGTTCAGAAAACTCACCTGGGCGTGCTGCTCGTACGTCTGAAATTGTCAGAATACGCTTAATCAGCATGTCCATAACCACAGGGCCACCATGACCTTGCAGCTCTAAAACATCTTCACCAGTAAATGAATGCGGGTTAGGGAAGTAAAGGGCAATACCTTGGTCTAGCTCGGTGCCGTCTTGAGCTTTAAAAGGCAAGTATTCTGCGTAGCGAGGCTTGAGAGCTTTACCTGTTACTTCTAAAGCCACTTGCACGGCTTTGGGGCCGGAAACGCGAATAATGCCGACACCGCCACGTCCTGGTGCCGTTGCTTGAGCAACAATAGTATCTGTAGTCATAACTGTGCCTATTGAATATAGAAGCGCTAATTCATGCATCTATGGATAAAATAATTAGCTGAATTGTAATCAGCTCAAAACAAAAAGGCGACCTTTTGGTCGCCTTTCTTTATGCGTTTCTCAACTCACACTCTATTTAGAATGTAAGCCTTTCTTTTCCAGTTGCTTGTAAATAAGCGTTTGCTGGATAAGAGTCACTACGTTCGATACCAACCAGTAAAGAACCAGACCTGAAGGGAAGAACAGGAAGAAGAATGTGAACATAACCGGCATAAAGGTCATGATCTTCTGCTGCATAGGATCCGTTACAGTCGTCGGGCTCATCTTCTGAATTAGGAACATTGAAGCACCCATTAGAAGTGGCAAGATGTAGTATGGGTCTTGTGCTGAAAGGTCAGTGATCCAACCGAAGAACGGTGAATGACGTAGTTCAACAGACTCCATTAGTGCCCAGTATAGTGAGATGAAGATTGGCATCTGTAGAAGAATAGGTAGACAGCCGCCTAGCGGGTTTACTTTTTCTTTCTTGTACAGTTCCATCATCTCTTGGCTCATGCGCTGGCGGTCATCACCAATTCGCTCACGCATTGCAGTCAGCTTAGGCTGAAGCATGCGCATTTTTGCCATAGAAGTGTACTGAGCTTTCGTTAGTGGGTACATAGCACCACGAACGATGAATGTTAGTACAATGATTGCTAGACCCCAGTTAACTACTACGCCTTGAATCATAGATAGTAACCAGTGAAGTGGCTTAGCAATGAACCATAACCAACCGTAGTCAACTACTAGGTCTAGGTTAGGAGCAACTGCTGCCATTTGGTCTTGAAGTTTTGGACCAACCCAAAGTGTAGCTTTGAAGTTAGCTTCAGAACCATCAGCGATAGTTTTGTTTGGCATGCGAATACCAATATCACCAAGGTTACCAATTACACGAGTGTAAAGGTTGCTGCCTGCTTCATCGCGTGGAATCCAAGCTGATGCAAAGTAGTGTTGGATCATTGCTGCCCAACCTTGGCCATTAGCTAGGTTGATTGACAGGTTACGATCTTGCATATCGTCGAAGCTGTACTTTTTGTAACGAGTATCTTCAGTTGAGTATGCGCCGCCACGGTAAGTTGGCATTGTTAGGCTACCACCGTCGTCCATTACATTTTGACGAAGGTGAGCATACATACCAAATGTTGCGTTGTTGCCTGAGTTGTTTACTACATCGTATTCAACATCTATCGCGTAGTTACCGCGTTTTAGGATGAATGTTTTTGTGTAGTTAAGGCCATTCGCTTGGTATGTCATTGGAATGCGAAGTTCGTCTTGACCGTCAGCTAGTGTAAAGCTGTCTGCAGAAACAGAGTAGTTAGGACGATTAGTGCTGCTTAAGTCGATGCCCTGAGGACCAACTAAACCACTTTGAGCAATAAACTGGTGACCAGGAATATTTTTCAAAAGAGTAAAACGCTCTTCTGAGTTAAATTCTTCGGCGTAGTCGTTAAGCTCTGCTGAAACAACATCACCACCAACCGGATCAATTGACAGAGTCAAAACATCAGTTACAACTTTGATGATTTTTGTCGACGCTGTTTGACCTGGTGCTGGGTCTAAATCGTCAGCAAAAGATGGTGCAGGTAGGGTACTGCTAGATTGTGCCTGCTCAACCGCTTGTGGAGCTGGGTTCTGCGCTACGTTCCATTGTTGGAAAAGTAGGAAAGAAACCAAAGCCAGTGCGATTAACAGGATATTACGTTGAGAATCCATCGTTATTTATCTCTGTCTTGTTTTTGGACTGGTGGAACGGGGTCGTATGTCCAACCCTTTTTATTCAAAGGCTGGCATTTTAATAGACGTTTGCCTGATAACCAACTTCCTTTTACAAAACCGTGAGCTTTCAACGCTTCTAACGCATATGAAGAGCAAGTTGGCGTAAAACGACAGCGTGGCCCAAGTATAGGACTAATGAAGCCTTGGTATAATCGAACAAGTCCGATTGCTACTTTCGCGAAGGGCGAGACAGACGAAGCCATAATTTGTCTAGTAATTTGAACATTTCTTCATTGCTCAAATCTTGCGCGCTTTTTTTAGCGATAACAACAAAATCTTTGTTAGGAAGTTGGTGTTGATTGTTACGAAAGCTTTCACGAGTAAGACGTTTGAATCGGTTACGACCCACAGCGGTTTTAATCTGTTTTTTCGGAACAGCTAATCCAAGACGAGGATTCGAAAGAGAATTGTTGCGAGCAATAATGGTGAAATGAGGAGAGCCAGCTCGATGAGCTTGCTTGAAGACGAACTGGTAATGTTCGGGAGTTAACAAGCGTAACTCCCGACCGAAGGCTAGCTTATTCAAAATAATCAAAGATTACTTAGAAAGACGCTTACGGCCTTTTGCACGACGTGCATTGATTGTTGCGCGACCGTTCTTAGTAGCCATGCGAGCACGGAAACCGTGAGTGCGCTTACGCTTTAGAACTGTAGGTTGAAAAGTGCGTTTCATTGTAATTACCTTACTGATCAGTAGTTTTAGGTTTTTGTTAAACCCGGCGTGGGTATTTTTTCTCTTCTTTATATAAGAAAGGAAAACCGACGCCTCTCAACAAAGAGGCGGAATTGTAATCACTGTCACAAAAAGTGTCAATGATTGGCTTAACTAAAATTCCGGTCGGGGGATTATACGTACTATGAGCAAAATCTCAAGGATCCTTACTCGATCCCAACCWTATTTAAGAATTTCTTTAATTTTGGATCCTGTGGACTACCAAATATATCCTGTGGAGATCCCTGTTCGACAATATGACCATCAGCCATAAAGATCACTCTATCAGCGACTTCGCGAGCAAATTGCATCTCATGAGTTACAACCAACATGGTTTGATGTTGAGTCGCAAGCTTCTTCATTAATGCCAGAACTTCACCGACCCATTCAGGATCAAGCGCTGAAGTTGGCTCATCAAACAAAAGTAATTCAGGTTGGAATGCCATAGCACGGCCAATACCAACACGTTGCTGTTGGCCGCCAGAGAGTGCTGCTGGGTAGCTGTCTGCCTTATCACCTAGACCAATATCATCTAATATTTGTTGAGCTTTTTCATGGGCTTGCTGCTTTTTCCAACCACGTACAGTGATCAAGCCTTCAGCAATATTTTGCTTTGCCGTTAAATGAGCAAATAGAGCGTAGTTTTGGAATACAAAGCCAGTCTTACGGCGTAGTGCGAGCACTTCTGACTTAGAGTGTTTAGTGGYGTCGACACTAACGTCATCAATAGTGACTGTGCCTTGATCTGCTTGCTCTAAAAAGTTCACGCAGCGCAGTAAGGTAGACTTACCTGTACCACTAGAACCTATGATAACAATGATCTCACCTTGCTTGATTTCAAGGTCGATGCCTTTAAGTACTTCGGTGTCACCAAAGCGCTTGTGGATATTTTCTAATTTGATCATCGTACGTACGCCTTATTGAGTTTGGTTTCTGCCCAGGTTTGCACGCGAGTAAGAATGACAACAACACCCCAATAAATCAGAGCCACGGCTAAAAACGCTTCGAAAAAGCGGAAACTGGATGAGGCTTCCATCTGGGCTTTAGCCATTATCTCCGCTACGCCAAGCGTAAAGGCTAGGGAAGTTGATTTAATCATATCGATGAAATAGTTCATCAATGAAGGCAGTGCAACACGAGTGGCTTGCGGAAGAATAATTCGACGCATTGCTTGGTTTGTCGTCATACCTACCGACAGGCTTGCTTCCATTTGGCTACGGTCAATACCGATGATGGCTGCTCGAATACTCTCGGCCATATAAGCTGCAAAGTGTAGCGTTAAACCAATGACAGCCGCACTGAATGCATCTAACCCTACTAATAGAGGGAAAACCTGCGGTAATCCGTAATAAAGTAGGAATAATTGTACGAGCAATGGTGTGCCACGAAAGAAGCTAATATAAAGCTGACTTAATTGATCCAATACCGGAACTTTAAATACTCGAATGTTAGCAAGTGCTACGGCTAAGATAAGTGAGAACACTAGTCCCCATGTCGCCATTTCCATGGTTGTGCCTAAATACTTCAGTAGTATTGGCAGCAACTCAAGCATGTAATTGAAGTCGAACCCCATAATGAATCTCTTGGTTTTGTTACGTGTATTGGGTGTGCGTATTCATGGTTAAATAAAACGCAAAAACCCACCGCATAATGTGTCAGCAGTGGGTTTGGGTTAGTTAAAGTGAGTAATTACTTCCGTGTAATGTCAGCACCAAACCACTTTTTAGAAATTGTTGCTAGCGTACCATCTGCGCGCATTGCTGCTAATGCTTCGTTAACCTCAGTTTGCAGTTTTTTACCATTAGCATTGTCAACGAATGGCCATGCATTTTGAATAGTTTCAAATGGCTGACCTGCTAATTGTAGTGGTAAACCGGTTTTCTTGATCAGTTCAAGAGCTGATAGGCGATCCATGACAAATGCGTCAGCGCGACCTAGAGCTACATCGTGCTCAATACCAGTATCGTACGTTTTGATGTTGATTTTGTTGTCTTCATCGTAGCTACGCAGCAGCTGTTCAAAGTTCGAGCCTAGGTTAACAGCGACAGTTTTACCATTCAGGTCTTCAACACCTTTAATGCTGTCGTTTCCTTTACGGACTGTAATTTGTGCGCCGTCGACAACGTATGGATTAGCAAATAGGTACTTTGCTTTACGTGCTTCTGTCATCGTAATTTGGTTAGAAATCGTATCAATACGCCCCGTTTCTAGAAGACCAAATAAACCAGAGAAGTTCGCGGTAACGTATTCCACTTTATAGTCGTTACGTTTACCAATCTCATCCCATAGGTCAACTTCAAAACCTTGTAATTGGTCTTGCTTAACAAACGTGAATGGGAAATAGCGGCCCGACATACCTACTTTTACTTCAGTAGCAGCTTGTACGGTTGCAGCAGAGAGTGCGATTACTGCAATTGCAGCCTTAATCCAGTTTTTCATTTGGTAACTCCTTATATTTATAGGGCAGGATGTTACTGGGAAAATGCTCAATAGAATAAATAACCAGATGTTATTAACCATAACCAGAAGCTATGCCGCTTTTGGGGATAAACTCGTAAGATCCGAGGATAAGTGGATCGTTATGTGAGTATATTTGGGGCAAATTGTGTGGATCTTAGTGATTTGGCATTAAATAGTGTGAATAACTTAGATCTTATTCACCGGATCATCGATCAATCGCTGGTGATCTGACTTATCAACAGGTAAAATTGCCCGTCATTTCAAATTACTTAAATAGAGTGGGGGCACCGTGTCATCTTCGCTTTGGTTGCAATGTTTGCAACAGCTTCAAGAAGAGCTACCAGCTACAGAATTCAGTATGTGRGTTCGTCCGTTACAAGCGGAGCTCAATGACAATACTCTAACTCTATTTGCCCCGAACCGTTTCGTACTTGATTGGGTTCGTGATAAGTACCTAAATAGCATTAACCGTTTACTGCAAGAATATTGCGGTAACGATATCCCACACCTGCATTTTGAAGTGGGAAGCAAGCGTGTTATTGCACCAAAGCCAGCGACACCAGCACCGACTCGCACTCGTACAGCTGCCGATGTGGCCGCTGAGTCGTCAGCACCTGCACAGTTACAAGCTCGTAAGCCTGTTCATAATAACTGGCGCGACGAAGAGCCTGTAGCGGTTGACCTTAACCACCGTTCAAACGTAAACCCAAAACATAAGTTCAATAACTTTGTTGAGGGTAAATCAAACCAATTGGGTTTAGCGGCGGCACGTCAGGTTTCTGATAATCCAGGAACAGCTTATAACCCACTGTTTTTATACGGTGGTACTGGTCTAGGTAAAACGCACTTACTGCATGCAGTGGGTAACGCCATTGTTGATAATAAGCCCAATGCTAAAGTGGTTTACATGCACTCTGAGCGCTTTGTTCAGGATATGGTAAAGGCACTACAAAACAACGCGATCGAAGAATTTAAACGTTATTACCGTAGTGTTGATGCTCTGCTTATCGATGATATCCAATTTTTCGCGAATAAAGAGCGCTCTCAAGAAGAGTTCTTCCATACCTTTAATGCACTGTTAGAAGGTAACCAGCAGATCATCCTTACTTCTGACCGTTATCCAAAAGAGATCAACGGGGTAGAGGATCGTCTTAAGTCGCGCTTTGGCTGGGGCTTAACAGTTGCGATCGAGCCACCTGAACTTGAAACGCGCGTCGCTATCTTGATGAAAAAAGCAGAAGATCACCAAATTCATCTAGCGGATGAAGTGGCTTTCTTTATTGCTAAGCGTCTTCGTTCAAACGTTCGTGAACTAGAAGGGGCATTGAACCGTGTTATTGCGAATGCAAACTTCACTGGTCGTCCTATTACCATCGACTTTGTACGTGAAGCACTACGTGACTTGTTAGCTCTGCAAGAAAAGCTGGTTACGATTGATAACATTCAGAAGACGGTAGCGGAATACTACAAAATTAAAGTCGCAGATCTACTGTCTAAACGTCGTTCTCGTTCAGTTGCACGCCCTCGTCAGTTAGCGATGGCGCTAGCAAAAGAACTGACTAACCACAGTTTGCCTGAGATTGGTGATGCATTTGGTGGACGAGACCATACTACGGTACTGCATGCTTGTCGTAAGATCGCTCAACTTCGTGAAGAGAGCCACGACATTAAAGAAGATTATTCGAATCTGATTCGTACCCTTTCTTCTTAATACACAGTATTCTTAACCCGAGATAAAAGAATTAGGCTGCTCGTTGTATAACGAGCACCATTGATACCGTAAGAGCTAGATATGAAATTTACCATTGAACGCAGCCATTTAATCAAACCGTTACAACAAGTATCGGGTGCATTAGGTGGTCGACCGACCCTTCCTATTCTTGGCAACCTACTGTTAAAAGTTGAAGATAACGTACTTTCTTTAACGGCGACTGACTTAGAAGTAGAGCTGATCAGTCGAGTGACTCTTGAAGGTGACTTTGAAGCGGGTAGCATTACCGTACCATCACGTAAGTTTTTAGATATTTGCCGTGGTTTGCCAGATAGCTCAATCATCACAGTGGTATTGGATGGCGATCGTATTCAAGTTCGCTCTGGACGCAGTCGTTTCTCGCTAGCAACATTACCTGCGGCTGATTTCCCAAATATTGAAGATTGGAACAGCGAAGTTGAAGTGTCAGTGACACAAGCGGAACTGCGTGGCTTGATTGAGAAGACTCAATTCTCAATGGCAAACCAAGATGTGCGTTATTACCTCAACGGTATGTTATTTGAAATTGAAGGTTCAACTCTGCGCAGCGTTGCTACCGATGGTCACCGTATGGCGGTATCTCAAGCTGCATTAGGCGCTGACTTTGCTCAAAAGCAAATCATCGTGCCACGTAAAGGTATTCAAGAATTAGTGAAGCTACTAGACGCGCCTGAACAGCCGGTTACTCTGCAAATTGGTAACTCAAATGTTCGAGCTGAAGTGAACAACTATGTATTCACTTCTAAGCTTGTTGATGGTCGTTTCCCTGATTATCGCCGCGTAATGCCGCAGAATACGACAAAAACACTAGAAGCTAGTTGTGATGAATTACGTTCTGCGTTTTCTCGTGCTGCGATTCTTTCGAATGAAAAATTCCGTGGCGTGCGTGTAAACCTTGCTGATAGCGAAATGCGCATTACAGCCAACAACCCTGAGCAAGAAGAAGCGGAAGAAATTCTAGACGTTAACTTCGACGGCGACGATTTAGAAATCGGCTTCAACGTAAGCTACGTATTAGACGTTCTGAACACACTGCGTTGTGATCAAGTTCGAATCTCAATGTCAGATGCTAACGCCAGTGCGCTTATCGAAAATGCTCAAGATGACAGTGCGATGTATGTCGTGATGCCAATTCGCTTGTAAGGTCGATTCTCACTATATGAAGATCTCATGCCTTTATCGCGTTTAGTCGTAAAGCAGTTTAGAAATATTGAAGCCTGTGACGTTGAACTGTCATCAGGCTTTAACTTTCTTATAGGGCCTAACGGAAGCGGTAAAACCAGCGTTCTTGAAGCGATTTATTTGCTCGGACATGGCCGCTCTTTTAAGAGTTCATTAACGGGACGTATCATTCAAAATGACTGTAGCGAGTTGTTCGTACACGGCCGTTTTATGACATCGGATCAATTTGAGCTACCGATCGGCATTAATAAGCAGCGTGATGGCACCACAGAGGTTAAAATAAGCGGTCAATCTGGGCAAAAGTTAGCCCAATTAGCGCAAGTATTACCTTTGCAATTGATTCATACCGAAGGGTTTGATTTACTAACCGACGGTCCTAAAAATCGCCGTGCTTATATTGATTGGGGTGTGTTTCACAGTGAGCCTGCTTTTTATGAAGCATGGGGGCGAGTGAAGCGACTTAACAAGCAGCGTAATGCTTTGTTAAAAACAGCCACCAGCTATCGTGAGCTCAGTTACTGGGATCAAGAATTAGCGAGATTGGCAGAAAATATCAGCCAGTGGCGTTCTGATTATGTGGCTCAGTTGAAAAGCATCGCTCAAGAAATTTGCGCGACCTTTCTTCCTGAGTACGATATTCAGATTAATTACTATCGAGGATGGGATAAAGACACACCCTATGCCGAGATATTAGAAAAGAATTTTGAAAGAGATCAGCAGCTAGGGTACACCTTTAGTGGCCCGAATAAAGCGGATCTAAAGATTAAAGTGAATGGCACACCTGTAGAGGATGTTCTATCACGCGGTCAGTTGAAGTTGATGGTATGTGCACTGCGAGTCGCGCAAGGGCAGCACCTCACTGAAGTGACGGGTAAGCAATGCATCTACTTAATAGATGATTTCGCTTCCGAATTAGATAGCCAACGTCGAGCTCGCTTAGCTGAGTGTTTTAAGACGACGAAAGCTCAAGTTTTTGTAAGCTCTATTACTGCTGAACAGATCGCAGACATGCGAGAAGAAAACAGCAAGATGTTTCATGTGGAACATGGCAAAATAGAGCAAGGATAATAAGTCAGAGAGTAACTATGTCAGATAATTACGATTCATCGAGTATTAAAGTACTGAAGGGTCTGGATGCGGTTCGTAAGCGTCCTGGAATGTACATTGGCGACACGGATGATGGTACCGGTCTGCACCACATGGTTTTTGAGGTCGTAGATAACTCTATTGATGAAGCTCTAGCTGGTCACTGTAATGACATCATTGTAACTATCCATGAAGATAGCTCTGTGTCAGTAAGCGATGACGGCCGTGGTATTCCAACCGAATTGCACCCAGAAGAAAAAGTATCAGCAGCAGAAGTTATCATGACGGTTCTTCACGCTGGTGGTAAGTTCGATGATAACTCGTACAAAGTATCTGGTGGCTTGCACGGTGTTGGTGTTTCAGTTGTGAACGCACTTTCTAAGCAAGTTACTCTTACTATCCACCGCGGTGGACAAATTCACACTCAAACATACAGCCACGGTGAGCCTCAGGCACCACTAACGGTTGTGGGTGATACGGATAAAACAGGTACAGAGATTCGTTTCTGGCCAAGCGAAGAAACCTTCACTAACATCGAGTTCCATTACGATATTTTAGCTAAGCGTCTACGCGAGCTATCATTCTTGAACTCAGGTGTATCAATTAAGCTGATTGATGAGCGCGAAGAAGACAAAATGGATCACTTCGAATACGAAGGCGGTATCCAAGCGTTTGTTGAGCACCTTAATACCAACAAGACTCCAATCATCCAAAAAATCTTCCACTTCAATTCAGAGCGTGAAGACGGTATTACCGTTGAAGTTGCTATGCAGTGGAATGATGGTTACCAAGAAAACATCTACTGTTTCACTAACAACATCCCTCAACGCGATGGTGGTGCTCACTTAGCTGGTTTCCGTGCGGCGCTAACGCGTACATTGAACAGCTTTATGGATAAAGAAGGCTTCTCGAAGAAAGCGAAGACTTCAACATCAGGTGATGATGCTCGTGAAGGTCTGACGGCTATCGTTTCTGTGAAAGTGCCAGATCCTAAGTTCTCAAGCCAAACCAAAGATAAGCTGGTTTCATCTGAAGTGAAATCTGCTGTTGAATCAACAATGGGTGAGAAGTTGTCTGAGTTCCTTATCGAGAACCCAGGTGAAGCGAAGATTGTTTGTTCAAAGATTATTGATGCAGCACGTGCTCGTGATGCAGCGCGTAAAGCTCGTGAGATGACTCGTCGTAAAGGTGCGTTAGATTTAGCGGGTCTTCCAGGTAAACTAGCTGACTGTCAGGAAAAAGATCCTGCACTGTCTGAACTATATATTGTGGAAGGAGACTCTGCTGGCGGATCAGCTAAGCAGGGGCGTAACCGTAAGAACCAAGCAATCCTACCGCTTAAAGGTAAAATCCTTAACGTAGAGAAAGCACGTTTCGATAAAATGCTGTCTTCTCAAGAAGTAGCAACACTAATCACAGCTCTTGGTTGTGGTATTGGTCGCGACGAATACAACCCAGATAAACTGCGTTACCACAACATCATCATCATGACCGATGCCGATGTCGATGGTTCTCACATCCGTACATTGCTACTGACGTTCTTCTACCGTCAAATGCCTGAGCTGATTGAACGTGGTTACATCTACATTGCTCAGCCACCACTTTACAAAGTGAAGAAGGGTAAGCAAGAGCAGTACATTAAAGACGAAGATGCGATGAACCAGTATCAAGTATCTTTAGCTCTAGATAACGCAGAGTTGCATGTAAACCCTGAAGCACCAGCATTCGCAGGTGAAGGTCTAGAGAAATTGGTTCACCAATACAATGCGGGTATTAAGCTTGTAGATCGTATGAGCCGTCGTTATCCACGTGCACTTATCCATGAACTCGTTTATGTACCTCGCCTAACGGCTGAGCAGTGTCACGATGAAGCGGCAGTTGAAGCTTGGGGTAAGCAGCTTGTTGAGCAGTTAAATGCGAAAGAAGTGGGTGCGAGCCAATACAACCTTGAAGTTGAAAAACACGAAGAGCTAGGCTTAAGTGTTCCTAAGATTGTAGTACGTACACACGGTGTAACTCATGAGCACGTATTAAGCATCGACCTAATCAACTCAAAAGAGTTTGGTAAGTTAGCATCACTATCTGAAGCTCTTGAAGGTTTGATTGAAGAAGGCGCGTACATTAAACGTGGCGAACGAACTCAAGCTGTTTCTACTTTTGTTGAAGCTCTGAACTGGCTAGTGAAAGAGTCTCGTCGTGGCTTAAGCCTACAACGATACAAAGGTCTAGGTGAGATGAACCCAGATCAGCTTTGGGAAACAACCATGGATCCTGAAACTCGCCGCATGATGCAAGTTACAATTGAAGATGCTGTTGGAGCAGATCTATTGTTCACGACATTAATGGGTGACCAAGTAGAACCTCGTCGTAACTTCATCGAAGAAAACGCACTGAAAGTGGCTAACCTTGATGTATAGATTTCTTTAGTAATAAAGAAACTTAACATTAAAAAAGCACTGCCAATTGGCGGTGCTTTTTTATGCCTGTTGGATATGACGACCTGCCGTAGCGAGGAAATACTTACCTGATAAAAGCCCTATTTGGTAATCATGTTCAAGTGCATGCTGAGGGCTCCCTAGCAATGTGGAGTGTAATGCTTTATCTGGATGGATTTCATAGATAGTGGCATCTGCTGGTGGGTTGCTCAGAAAAGATTGAGTAGCGCGGTAATGTTCTTCATGTTTAAGCAATAAACAGATCATTGTTTTGGCTTTTGTCTTGCCCAGTAATTTACTGTATTTATTCATCCAGCGATGGTCAAAGCTCGTTGAAATTGGCACGGTTCTAATTACAACAATATGCTTAAAGCCACGGTTATAGGCTTCCTGCGCTGGAATTGGGGCGGTAACCCCACCATCAAGCCACTTTTCGCCGTTCTCTTGAACTACGGTTGGGCTAATGAAAGGAACAGCGCATGAGGCTTTTAGAGCGTTCTGCCAATCGTGCGAATCTAAGTCAAAGTAGGTTGGTTTATGATGAGTAGCATGGCATGCACAGGCAAGTACTTTACAACTCTTCATATTGTTATGACCGACTTGCCAATTAAGTGGCAGGGTAGTCTGGGTTTGTTCCAATAACCAATCAAAATTTAACCCTTTCTTTTGGGTTAAAAACTTATAAGTGTCGAAAAATTCAGGGCTTGCCGTTGCTTCAGTGATGACCTGATAAGCATGTTGATGTTGACCACATATATAAGACGCTAGATTAAGAGATCCTGCTGATGTGCCGATCATCAATGAAAACGGATTAAAGCTTTGCTCGAGAAAGGCATCTAACACGCCAGCGGTAAAAATTCCGCGTTGACCACCACCTTCTGTTACTAGAGCAACTTTATCTATACAGATATCTAAATGTGCCAAAGCATCGTAAGAATGGAGTGCGTAAGAGATATGTGCAGAAGACATAGTTTTTCCACTAAAAGCAATCTAAAAGAATTCAACCTGATTAGGATATGACCAATAGTGGTTAATTAATATTAAGTAATATTTATATGTCGTTTGGTTTTTCTTAACTAAAAAATAAATAAAGACGCTTGAAAGTGCCTTTAAAGCACCACATATCTATTTATGAAGAGGATGACTGTCTTGCTCAAGAGAGAAGAAACAGAACCTTCATTACCGCTGACAGAGTATCGCTCAAGAGAGGATAACTTTAGCAGCACACAACTTAACGATGATTCATTGTCATGTCCCAGCGTTGTCACCGATAGAGGTGAAGCCCGTGGAATGATGATTGAAAATCTTAGCTGTTTACTTGATCACCACAATACAGATCTAAGTAATATTCACGGCTAAGACTATTGCTTACTAAAAGGATAGTATTATGAGAACTGTAGATTTCGCACCCCTATACCGCAACGCTATTGGCTTTGACCGTCTATTTAACTTGATGGAAGCGAATACGGCTAAAAACACTTCTGGCGGTTACCCTCCGTACAATATTGAACAGCAAGATGAAAATAAATACCGTATCACAATGGCGGTAGCAGGCTTTGCTGATGAACACCTAGACATTACTCAAAAAGAAAATATGTTGATTGTTCGCGGAGAGCGTCAAGCTGAAGAAAATAAAAATTACGTTTATCAAGGTATCGCAGAGCGTAACTTTGAACGTAAATTTCAGTTAGCTGATTACGTAAAAGTGATTGGCGCGACCATGGAAAATGGTCTGTTGCATGTCGACTTAGAGCGAGAAATCCCTGAAGCGATGCAACCTCGTAAGATTGCGATTAACGGTAAAAATCTAATCGATAATAGCTAAGCTTGTTTAGCTGATAGAATAAGAGCGCCATCATGGCGCTCTTTTTGATCTCGCAGTATTAAGCTTGTTGGTAAGCTTTTTCTACTTCTTCAGCGATAATTGCAATGCCTTTTTGCATCATCTCATCATCTTGAACGTAGTTCATACGTAGACATTGGCGAGCATGATCCCAATCGTCATCTTGTCCGATAAAGAAGTATTCACCAGGTACAATCAGAACACCTCGCGCTTTTAGGCGGTCGTAGAGTTCCATTGTGGTAATCGGTAACTCATCAAACCATAACCATAAGAAGATAGCGCCTTCAGGCTTATGGATACGGAAACGTTCATCCGAGATAGCCTGTTGTAGAAGCTCTACTGCACGCTCTGATTTTTGTTTGTAGAAAGGTTTAATTACATCAGTACTTAAACGCAGTAGATCATCTTTTTCGATCATGTGATTGGCTATCGCTGGGCCCAGGCTGCCCGGTGCCAAACTAATGATGCCATTCATATTAGTCAGTGCTTGAGTCACTTCCTCACTAGCAATCACTATTCCGCAGCGAACACCAGGTAAGCCTAATTTAGAAAGGCTCATACATAAGATCGTGTTTTCATTCCAAAAGGGTTCGACATCTTCAAAGATGATGTTTGGAAATGGCAGGCCGTACGCGTTGTCGATCAGTAGTGGAATATTGTTTTCTCGCGCGAGTTTATCGAGTTTACGCACTTCTTCGTCTGTCAGTACATTGCCCGTTGGGTTGGTTGGGCGTGACGCACAAATAGCAGCAACAGAATCATCGACCGTTAGCTTTTCGAAATCGACGTGATACTTAAACTGACGATTGTCCAACAATTCAATTTCTGGATGGTAAGACACGAAAATATCGTCATCTATCCCGGCATCACCGTAACCAATGTATTCAGGTGCGAGCGGTAATAGAATTTTCTTGTGTGAGCCGTCAGGCTGCTGGCCCGCAAGTAAGTTAAATAGATAGAAGAACCCACTTTGACTACCGTTGGTTAGACTAATGTTTTTTTCACTAATGTCCCAACCGTAGGTTTCTTTTAGAAGGTTGGCGAGTGATTTCACAAAGGCATCTTTTCCCTGAGGCCCATCGTAGTTAGCCATAGCTGCCACGAGTTCACCGCTGGCGAGCATTTCTTTACTGGCTTGTTGAAAGTAATCGAGCATGGCTGGGATTGCGGCAGGGTTACCACCTCCGAGCATGATTGCACCTGGAGTACGTAGACCATCATTTAAGTCGTCCATTAAACGAGTGATCCCAGAATATCGATTAAACTTTTCACCAAACTTTGAGAATTGCATTGCTTCGTATACCTAATTCATTGTGATTATTATTCGTAGATTATGATCAATCTTATGAACCCGAGCGTGGCGGGTTACAGTGGGTAATCTTCGAACATACCGCAATGCTTTTACGACGCAAAGCGCGAATTGCTCTAACACGGAAAAAACTTCTCTACTTACCATGACCGCTTCTTAGCTTCCTGCGCTTTAAACTGAACCCAAACTGAATAGAACAGCGGTAAATGTCAGAGCAATGTGAGGAAGGTCACTATTGGATTGCTCAAAAATAGCGCACTTAATATGATTTATCCCGAAGACAAAACAACGTAATTATCTTTTGGAGAAACTAATGTTTACTAATTTATTTGTTAAAACTCAGCTGTTTATTGAATCTTTTAAGAGTGATCAGCGTGGCGTTACAGCAATTGAATACGCAATCTTAGGTGTGTGTATGTCGGCGATCGTGCTTGCTGTATTTGGTGATGGTTTAACTGCCGCTCTACAAAGTGCAGTTGATGCTATTTCTCAAAATATTACTGATGCTAATAATGTTGTACCAGGAACAGAAGTTGCCGACCTCTAATAAGGTTAGCTGATTATGAACTTATGGTGGCTAACTGCCTTAGCCACTATGGCTACTTATGCCTGTTATACGGAT
This sequence comes from Vibrio makurazakiensis, assembly GCF_050337375.1. Lineage (NCBI taxonomy): Bacteria > Pseudomonadati > Pseudomonadota > Gammaproteobacteria > Vibrionales > Vibrionaceae > Vibrio > Vibrio makurazakiensis. The sequence continues at coordinate 66,213 of NZ_JAKJSW010000018.1, forward strand.
TGTCGATATCGAGAGATCAGCAACCGCTTAGTGTTGTGCATGGCGCTATGGACATTATCGCGATTGGAATATCACGGAGAGGCCCAGCACTTACTACATCCAGTTGCTGTGTTGCTCGCTGGTGGTGTGTTGTTCCACCTGAATATTCTAGCTGCGGGAGACAGCAAGCTATTTGCGGCGTTGAGTCTAGCGATTGATCTCCAATTTATGGCAATCACTGTGCTACTTATCGGCTTTCTAGGTGGTTTGATGGCAATAAGCCAGTGGTGGATCGGGCGAGTGACCGCCGATATCCGGTGGACACAGCGCGGAGTTCCCTATGCAGTACCAATCTGTTTGGCAAGCTTACTAGCTATAGCTGCATCATTATAGGTTAAACAATGAATTCAAAAATCATTCTTGGTCTAGCAGTTGTTGCTATATCTATTGGGCTTTATGGCGTGACACAAACGCCTTCTATAAAACAAATTCCTACGCAGTCAGTAAATAAAGTTGAACCGAAGATGCTTGCTTGGCAGTTGAAGCGAGACGTCGTGCAAGGTGACAAGCTTGTCCGTCGCGATTTTGAAGCAGTTTACCTGACACGCCAGCAAGCTGGTTCACACGGCTTAACTGAAGATACTCGGTTTAATTGGCAGCAAAGCTTGTTTGCCAAACAAGCCTTGCAACAAGGTGGCATTGTGACGCCTGAGTTACTGACCTCCCCAGGTCAAACCGATTACTTGAATACGGTGATTGAGCCAGGGTTCGTGCCTTTTAACGTGACGGTTCCGGGAGAGGATGTCGTTGGTGGCACTATCAGTGTTGGAGACTTGGTCGATATTTCTGTGTTGTCAGCACCTAAACAAAACTTGGCCAATGATAAGACCGTCGATGATATTCAACACCTGACTATGACCCCATTACTCGCTCAGGTTCCTGTTTTGGATATGGTCAGTCGACAGCGTTCTGTGAGTACTTTAAGCAGTGAAAAAGTGACCGAGGTGACTTTGGTACTACAAGTCACCAATAGGCAGGTTGCTCAATTAACGATTGCCAAGCGCATTGCAGAGATTGAAGTACATAAGTCAATTGGTAAAGAGTTTTCGGACGATCTGGAAGCTGACTCAAGTGATGTGATCAGTCTGTCTGGTCAACGTGACGAGATACGCGAATATCGGTTTAAGTAGGGCGAATCATGATGACAAAACGAATATTAGCCTTTGCTGGGCTTTGGCTGCTCTCGCCGCTAGTAGTAGCGGCTAGCCTAATCAACCTCTCCGAGGGACAGGCTACAACCGTGAATGTTTCTGGTGATGTGGCTTCAGTCTTCATTTCTGACCAAAAGGTCGCGGACTATCAGGTGATAGACGAACACAAAATTGTCGTGTTTGGCCGCCAGTTAGGAACTACGACTTTCATCGCGTTTGATCAACAAGGCAATGAACTGGTGAATCAACAACTGGTCGTGAATCGCAGCTATACCGATATCGAACAGCAGATCAAAATTCAGTACCCGCAAGCCAAAGTGACCGTTTATGGCATTGGCGAAAACATCATCCTTAGTGGTCCTGTATCTTCCGAACTAGAGAAAGACAATATCTACCAGATGGTCGGTGAATTATTGGGTAAGGAAGAGGTTGAACAGAACTTCTCCTCTGAAAATGAAGCGCCAGTTGATGACTTAAGCATTGAGTTTATGACCAAGCGTCGCTATCGAGGAGTGGTGAATAATATTGAAGTGAACGCTACCAAGCAGGTCAATGTAAAGCTGACTATCGCTGAAGTATCTCACTCTTTTATTCAAGACTTCGGCATCAAAGTGGGCACTGCGGGTAATGCAGGAATGTTTGTTGATCAGCTTACTCATTTTAGTGCTAGCGATATTGTTTCTGTTATTTCTGCGGTGGGATCGGATCAGGTTGGTCAGATTCTAGCGGAGCCTAACCTATCGGTGATCTCTGGTGAGAAAGCGAGCTTTCTTGTTGGTGGAGAGTTACCGGTCGTGACCACTAACGATGGTGGCACCAATGTGGATTATAAAGAGTTTGGTGTTCGATTGGAGTTGATGGCAAAGGTGCTAAGAGACGACAAAATTAAGCTAGCACTGACCCCTGAGGTGAGCTCTTTAGATGCTCAATACAGTAACGAACTCTACGATTTACCGGCTCTAAAGACTCGACGCGCACAAACGACGGTTGAGCTGGGAGATGGGCAAAGTTTTGTACTGGGTGGTTTGTTGAATAGTGAAGAGCGCGAATCGCTGACTCGAATCCCGTTTATTGGCGATATCCCAATTCTTGGTGCGTTATTCCGACACACAGGAACTGAACGTAATAAGACCGAGCTCGTGATAGTGGCAACGGTGAACTTAGTTCAACCCGTTAAAGCGAATCAGGTTCAACTGCCGATAATGGAAAAAACGGGCACTTTGAAGCGCTTCTTAGCGCTAGACAGTGAATATGACAAAGCCGAACAGCGTTGGGCGAGCGAAATTTTATCTGCCGGAGGCTTTAAACAGTGAAACGTTATTTACTAGGTATGTTATGTGCCTTTGGCATCGCTGGATGCGCTGACCATGTCGTTGAACCTGAAGGTACTTCTATCGAAGTGGTGCCGATTCACTATCAATTTAATGCACAGAGTCAGAATCACACTTTAGTTGAGCAACGCTTTGAAGCCTTTATTCAGCGTTATCAATTAGAGGGCAGTACTGCTCAGTGGCAAGTTATCGTGAATGGCTCATCACCTCAACCGCTAGTGTCAGTGCTGGATGAGGTACTGGCCAATAACCATATTGCGCTGTCACAGGTGGAGCATCAAGTTCACAACACATCAAATCGTTTTAGCGTGTCTGTGATTGCAACGGACATGCAGGTTCGTCTAGAGGTCTGTCAGCAACAAAAGGTTGGGCATTATGGGTATAGCAAACTTGGTTGTTATACCGACGGTAACCGCTGGCAATCAATGGTTAACCCTGAAAAGTCACTGTAACTCTGTTTACTGCAGCTCCTTCAACAAGTTTTAGGTTTACGAATATGTTTAATTTAGTCGATAAGTTGAGTGCTAAGGATGAGCAAGCTCCTCAAATAGATAACCATTGTGCAGTGCTTTTTCAGAGTGAAGATTGCCGAGATCACTTATACAAAGCTTTTCGTTTTGAAGGCCTACCTGAGCCTGTCGCTTTTGCAAACCAACCGGTAAGCGCTTTAAAGCTGGCTGAATTCGTGAACTTAAAAGTGGTGATGATTGATCTCAACGATAGCGACAATGTGGTTCGAGATGCTCAGCAGATCGCCTTACAACTTCCGACACACTTATCGGTTGTGGTTATTGGTAGTGAAGATGCGATCACCACTATCCGTGCGTTAAAGGACTTAGGTTTCTACTATCTATTTTGGCCTGCGAGCGAAGTAGAGGTGACCGATTTTTACCGAAGTGTTTTGCACAACCATTTACAGCGTCAAGGTGTAGTTAGAAACCGTAAGGCTAAGCAAATTGCTTTTGTTGGGGTGAAAGGCGGAGTGGGCACCTCATTGATTGCGAGTGAAGTTTCTCGTTGTCTAGCCAAGCAGCACTCACTACCAACTTTGTTGGTTGACCATACCTATACCGGCAGCAACCTAGACGTAATGCTCGGTTTGAGAAAATTCCAGAAGCGTAATGTACAAAAAGGGACGTTAGTTTCTGCGGTTGATACAGCTTTGGCTTCAAACTTGGTGCAGAGCTTAGAAAACAACCTTTCTATTTTGGCAGTTGAGTCCCAAGATTTCAGTCGTGGCGAGTTGCATGAATACACCCAAGCACTGACTAAACAAGTAGAACAGAACAGTTCATTCATCATTGAAGACTATTCGCACAGTGCGCTGACCCAGCAAGAGTTGTCTCGAGCACTGGCTAATGTAGATTCATTAGTTTTGGTATTTGATGCCACTGTTTCATCATTGAGAGAGCTCAATCGAATTGTTGGCAGTGTACAAGCTGAATTACCAACAATGACAATAGTGACGGTGATGAATCACACTCGTCCGAGTAATGCCGCCTCGGTATCGAAAGCTGATGTTGTGAAGCATTTTGGACAAGCCGCTAATTGCCATGTTGAGTTCGATCACAAGGCCAATCAATACCTTCTTCAAGGAGAATTGATCACTGAAACCCGATCTGAGATGCAACTTGGTTTAACGCAGTTAGTGGCGATACTTCTTGGCGAGCAAGTTGCCCAGAAAACCAAAATGTCATGGCTCTCTTGGATTAAGAGGTAGTTCGCATGCAACAGTCAAAACAAGTCTATCTTCAACTTCGTCAGCAAATATTTGAAGCTTTGGATGCGAGTGCAATTGAGTCTCTATCTAGTCAAGAGTTAGAGAAACAGCTGAGCCACGCCATTGAAGTGTTGGTTAACCGTGAACAGCTTCCTGTTTCAACATTGGCTAAGCAAGAGTATGTCACCAGTTTAATCAATGAGCTCGTTGGTTTAGGACCACTTCAAGTGCTCATGGATGACGACAGCATCAGCGATATTATGATCAACGGTCATCAACAGGTCTTTATTGAGCGTAATGGTTTGGTAGAGCGTGCACTGGTGCAGTTTATTGATGAACAACAGCTAATTGAGATTGCCAAGCGCATTGCAAGTCGAGTAGGGCGCCGTATTGATGAGTCATCACCAACATGTGATGCCCGTTTAGAAGATGGCAGTCGCGTCAATATCGTGATCGCGCCGATTGCTCTTGATGGAACCTTGATTTCAATTCGTAAGTTTCGCCATCAGGCAATTAATTTAGACACGTTAACGGAGTTGGGAGCGCTTAGTGAAGAGATGGCGCAACTATTGGCACTAGCTGCTCGCTGTCGCTTGAATATCCTTATATCTGGTGGCACTGGTTCAGGTAAAACAACCTTGCTCAATGCGTTGTCGCAGCATGTCTCTGAGGTTGAGCGAATTGTCACGATTGAAGACACCGCAGAACTAAGATTACAGCAGCCTCATGTTGCTCGAATGGAAACTCGACTCGCAGGAACCGAAGGCACTGGTGCCATCACTTCTCGTGACTTAGTGATTAACTCACTGCGTATGCGTCCTGATCGCATCATTGTTGGTGAGTGCCGTGGCCCGGAAGCTTTTGAGATGCTGCAAGCTATGAATACGGGACACGATGGTTCGATGTCGACATTGCATGCCAATAGTCCTCGAGACGCAATATCACGTGTTGAGGCGATGGTTATGATGGCGACTAACAACTTACCTATCGATGCGATTCGTCGTTCTGTAGTGAGTGCTGTCGATATCATTGTACAGGTTACTCGACTGCATGATGGCTCAAGAAAAATTATCAGTATCTCTGAAGTTGTAGGCCTTGAGGGGGAAAGTGTGGTTCTTGAAGAGCTATTTACCTTCCAAATCGAGGGTGCGTTGAGTGATGGAAAACTGTCGGGACGCTATGTCACTTCAGGGGTAATGAGCCGATCAGTACTCTTTAAAAAAGCGCGCTTTTTTGGGTGTGAACAACAATTACATCAGTTGATTCATGCGATCGAATTAGTGGGGTAGCAGTGTGTATTGGCTTTTAATGTTCTGGGGCGTTGTCCTGCTACTTGTTGCAATTTTTTCGAATAAGAGTCACTCGATTGATGACTATTTTCCATCAAGTGCCAAGACAAAAACAGCGTCAACAGCTCCTCGCCAAGCGATTCAACTCAGTCAGATATCCAATGGATTGGGTTGGTCTTCGATAGCGAGCTTTTTTTATCAAGTTAAGCGACAGTTGGGTTCTTTTGCTGGTGTGAAGGTGGTTTTATTTAGTGGTTGTGTGAGTGTTTTTGCAAGCGCAGTGAATCGCTACCTATTCGGCTTCCCAGCTTGGTTAGTACTTGGTAGCGCGTTGATTGTTACTTGGGTATGGGGTTTCTTGTGGCTGAAACAGCGTGACCGCAAGCAATTTGAAGAGAGCTTTCCTGATGCCTTGAACATGTTGGCTAGCTCCTTATCGGCCGGAGAAAGTATTGGCCGAGGTATTGGTTTTGTTGGCAACAAGCTTCCTGGAGAAGTAGGAAAAGAATTTAAAAGAATGGCTGATCATTTGAAGCTCGGTGAGCCGCTGGACGATGTTTTTCGTAAGTCTTGCCAGCGATTTCCTTATCCGTCATTTCACTTCTTTGTGATTACTCTGCGTGCCAACGTGCAGCGTGGTGGGCAATTGAAAGAGATCATGTCACGTCTGAACCGTCAGATGTTCGAAGCGAGATCGATGGAAAGAAAGAAGTTTGCGATGACTTCAGAGGCGCGTATTTCCGCAAAAATAGTCAGTGCAACACCGTTTGTCTTTATCTCAATGCTGCCAATACTGAGCCCTGAGAATTTTGATTTCTTGATGTTTACCGACGAGGGTCGTCCGGTTCTATATTACCTGTTGATCAGCGAAAGTATTGGTTTAGCGATCATTTGGATGTTGATGAAGAGGGTGAGGTAATGGCCAATATTATTTCGATTTTAATGGAGCCTCAGTCGCAGTCATTGTTGATTTGGACTTGCTTGTCATTTGGCGTCTTGTTGCTCTGTTATTGGTTAATCACTCAGTACATCGCGCAGCAAAAGCTGGCCAGTATTGCCAGTCAGTTTAAATCGATGACTCAACAACGCAGTCAACGACAGCAACAAATCCATAGTCTCTTATGTCCGCTGACACAATTGGTTAATGCGTCCGACCAACAGATGCAGCAGCGCTTTATTCGTGCCGGCATTTATCAAACACGCTATAGCTCAGTGTATATGCCACTCAAATATCTGGTTCTTGCGATAGGTGAAGTGGTGGTAATTGGTGTGTGCTGGTGGTCTGGTGTCGCTATTAATCAGGCTGTCGCTCTGATATGTGGTTGGGCAATGGTCTCTATTGCGCTGCCTGATATGGTACTCGCTCAGCGAACTAAGCGGCGACATCAAAAGTTAGTGGGTCAGTTACCTTACTTGATCGACCTAACGGCGATCTGTGTGCAAAGCGGGATGACGATTGAAGCATCCATGAAGTATTTAGCACAGGAAATGCAGGGCTTTGATCGTGACTTGGCTTATCTACTGAATAAAACCAATCATCGCGCTCGAGTTGTTGGGATGGAAGAGGCGCTTGAAGAGCTTTATCAACAGGTGCCAAGCAGTGAAATGCGTAGTTTTGTGATGACGTTGACTCAAAGCATGCAACACGGCTCGTCGATTTATCGCATGTTAACCGTGTTAGCGAGTGATGTGCGTGAAGTACAAATGCTAGAACTGGAAGAAAAGATAGGGAAGTTAGCCGCCAAGATGTCGATACCATTGATTGTATTCATCTTGATTCCGATCGTATTCGTTATTGCCGCTCCAGGGGTGATGAGGTTAATGCAAAGTGTTTAAAAAAATTCTGATATGTATGCTGCCATTGTGGTTAATGGCTTGCAGCTCAACTGCCAATAATTGGCAACAAGAAGAATCGAAGGAAGCGATTTACCAACAAACCAATAATCACACTAAATTGGTTGCTCTGTATAAAGTACAGCTCCAGCGTGAAGATATCGCCGATATTAGGCTAAAACTGGCGAACAGCTATTTAAAATTGGCCGATGCAGAATCCGCTCTTTTTTACATAACTCCTGTTATAGAGAGTGAGAAAGCCTCACTTGAAGCTTACCAAATCCAAGCGCAAGCATACGGTGATATGGGGCAATATCCAGCAGCAATCGCCGCAGCGAAACTGGCATTAGAGTTAGATCCTAGTAACAGCCGCACCGAGAATTTATTAGGCACCTACTATGGTTACAGCTTTCAAACGACGCTAGCGAGACGCTACTTTGAACGCGCTCGTGATCACTTCTATGACGGCGTCACAGTAAACAATAACCTTGCCGTATTGGACATCGCTGAAGGTGATTATCTTGCTGCGGCCAAGCGCTTAATGCCGTTGTATAAAAACCAGCAAGCGGATGAAATGGTGATGGCTAACTTGACGTTAAGTATGGCGAAGCAAGGTCACTATGCATTCGTGAAGCAAGTGCTTAGCGATAAATACAGCCAACACCAAGTCGAAAGTATCTATCGAGCTTTACGACAGTTTGAACCGATGAGTGCTGATCGTCGCATGGATGCGTTAACGAGTGTCCAATATGAAAACTAAGCAGCGTGGTGTGGCCAGCATCGAGTTTGTGATGGGCTTCTTTGCGTTTTGGCTGATGTGCATGGCGTGGGTTGAAATGAGTTATATGTCTTACATCTCTTCGATCAACGATCTGGCGATTTCTGAGGTTGCCCGTGAAGCAAAGAAAGGCTCACACGATTATTTGGCTACGGTAGAGCAGGTTTTACATAGAGATGGCAGCATGTGGAATAGTGTGATTGATGGTGATGATTTTCAGGTAACCATTCACTATCTCACATCGGTGGATGAGTTGGTGAAAGTCACCAATCAATGCCAGATAGCACCGGGTGAGTCCTATAAAGAGTGTGGTGATGAGCAGAGTTCATCTTTGGCTATTTATCGACTCACCTATCCATTCACCCCAATTTTTAGTTACTTCTTAGGTCTAGATGGATTACTAAGCCGAGAAATGGTCGTGGTTCAAGAGTATGAAAGATCTAAGTTTGAAGTCTAACTCGCGAAAGTGTCAGCAAGGCATATTTAGTATTGAGTTTGCCATTGTCGGGTTCTTTTTTAGTTTGCTGTTGGTATTCAGTGGTGACGTGATCATCAAGCTTTCCGTTAAAGGCAAGTTGGATCGTTTGTCTTATTCGCTGGTGAATGTTGTCAAAGAACGCACGCAGCTTTATGACTCTAGCGTGCTCTTAACCTCTAAGCAGGTAGATGAAATAGACACGATAGCTCGTCACTCCTTACAACGTACTTTTGGTAATTATGACGCTTCGCGTTATGGCTTGTTGGTTGAAGAGCAAAGCTTCACTGGGATTGGCCAAGCTTCACCGAGTATTCGAGAGCAACGTGGAGATCTAAGCTGCAGTGTTGCCAAGCCAATTAGCGAGCTACAGCACCTGTCTGTGGTGAGTGTTTGGGGACACCAGATGCCGCTGTATCGAGTGACACTCTGTTATCGAACTAATAATTGGTTTGGTGGGCTGGTTGGTACTGATTTTACCGATGTGATGTCAGACTCTATCGTGATTGGGAGGTAAACATGAGGCTATCTTTGGCGAAACAGTCTGGCCATGCTGCGATCTTGTTTGCGATATGTATCCCCGTGTTATTTGGTGTGTTTATGCTGGGTTCTGATGGCGCCAGAGCGTTACAAACCAAAGCTCGTTTAGAAGAGGCAGCAGAAGCCGCTGTTCTTGCTGTATCAGCTGAGGATTCAAGTAATCACCCGCTTGCTCAAAGCTACATTGACCATTACCTCTATGACATGGATTCCTTGCTGGATATTCAAGTCGATAAGTTGTCTTGTGATGAAATAGCGGAGTGTGCAGAGCAAGCGGAACAAGGTGGCGCTCGTTACTTTGAGTATCGTGTTGCGGGGAAAAGCCAACATCAATCCTGGTTTCCGGGGCAAGGTGTGATTGTCGGCTTTGGTGACACGTTCGATGTTACTGGCTCTTCGAAGGCACGCCGCTATCAGAGTCAGCCTGTTGACATTACTTTTATCGTCGACTTTTCCGGTTCTATGAACAATAAGTGGAGCGGAGGCAAAAACACTAAGTTGGAAGATCTCAAAGAAATTATTGCTGAAGTAACGGAAGAACTAGATAAGTTTAATCAGCTAAATCCAGTGAGACCGCATCGAGTAGCAATGACTGGCTATAACCGACGTACAATTAACACCAATAAAAACGGCAAGTTGATTCTTCGTGACCAGAGAATAACTAAGTATGACCCAGACGGTTGGGATAAAGATGATGTGTTTTATCCTCAAAAGACTATTGATGCGCAATTTAAAGTAAAAGGTGAAGCACAAAGAATACCTAATGAAGATGATCTCGCTAAGTTTTACGACATCTTCTATACCTCAGACTTTAGTTACTTTATGGACAAAGTGAATGGTTTTGAAGCACATGGAGGTACGGCCTTTCTGCAAGGAGTGATACGAGCAGGACAGATCGTCACCACTATGGCTGAAAATTCACGACAGCTGATCATAGTGCTGTCTGATGGAAAAGACTCAGACCTATATGAAGAGCAGGTACCCAAGTTGATCAAGCGCGGTATGTGCAGCAATATTCTTAATATGCTCAATGGCGGGAAAGTTACAGCAGACAATACCGATGATGCAATTTCAGTGGTTGATGGAGTCAGTCAAGGGATGAAAACGCCAAGTGGAGAGCAAATGAATGCCCGTATGGCAGTGATTGGTTTTGATTATGAACTAGACGAAAACGTCAATTTGAAAAATTGTGTCGGTAAAGACAATGTGTATAAGGCGGAGAATAAGGACGAAATTCTTAACCAGATACTATCACTGATTACAGAAGAAGTCGGTCACTTGGCACAGTAATCTGCGCTAATGATTCGAGACAGTAAAATGAATACTAAGAGAATGAACATGAGAGTTTTTTTATCAATAGCGCTTTTAGTGGCGTTACCTTTTTCAACAATAGCATCGCCATCTAAGTTGGATACTAACGAGTTACTTTACCAATATTGTGATACTGGCCGTTCTGAGTTTGAGCAGTCGGTTACTGTCGGTCAAGGTACTAAGGTCATGTATCACCAAGGCCCTTTTATGCAACTCACTACAACGGTAGATGATCAGGCGCTAGCTGAGTTAATTCAAGGTAAGCTTGCTCAATCTGATCTCAGCAATAGCTGCGCTCAGTTTCTGTTGAGCAGAGCCGTGATCGAAGATGGAAAGCAAAGCAGTAATTTGGTTGCTAGAGTGCTGTTTGATTTTGATAAGGACGAACTGAATAAACAGTCGCGTTATTTGTTGCTTAAACTGGCGGCGAAGTTAGAGCAACAGGTGCCTGAGTTGAGTGTTGTGGGTAACACTGACTCGAAAGGAACGGGAAAATACAATTTAAGCTTAGGCTTAAAGCGTTCAGAGGCGGTTTTAGATTATTTGCAGGAACATGGTGCTTACATTGAGCACGCTAGTGTTGAATCACAAGGCGAAAAAGCTCCTGTACAAAGTAATGACTCTGCAACGGGCCGTCATTTGAATCGCAGAGTCGATATCCAGTCATAAGCTTATAACTTACGTTTGTGGCAGCAGAATCTTCAGAGTGACACCCATGGATGGGTGCTCCGGTGTATCAAACCAAATCGCCCCTTTGTAGCTGTGAATTATCTCATCACACAGTGCTAGCCCCAAGCCTGTTCCCGGATTTTGCTGATCGGCTCTTACCCCTCTTTGAAATAAAGCCTGACTGGTAGCGTTATCGATAGCAGGCCCATCGTTGCTGATTTCAATCAGGACCTGATCATCAAAATCAGAGACTTTGAATAGAACCTGTCTATTGGCAAAGCGAAATGTATTTTCCAGAATATTCCCAAGCACTTCCATAAGGTCCTCTTTGCTTAGAGGCAGCGTTTGTTGGCTTGCATAATTGGTGACAAATTCGATCTCTTTTTCTGCATGAATCTTTGAAAACATGCCAACTAAACTGTCGAGAGTCGGTTTGATCTGGATGGTATTGGTCGTTATTCCTTTCACACCTAATGAAGCTCGTTTGAGCTGGCTTTGGATAAGGCTATCCATCTCTAATAGTTGCTGGTTTATTTGTTGATTCTTCGTTGGCGATTGGTCTTCAAGAAGAGCTTGGGATACAGCAACACGAGTCTTAAGGCTATGGGCGAGATCGTTCAGTGACCGTTTATAACGTTCTTGATTTTCTTTTTGTTGGAACAATAGCTCATTCAATGCACTGGTTACATTGTGCAGGTCTTCTGGATAGGCTTGTGCTAGTTGGTTCTGCTTACCCTGCTTTATTTCATGCAGTTCTTTTTCCAAGCGAGAGAATGGGGCAAAGCTGATTCGATAGAAGACCAAGAGTAAGGCGCTGATCAGTGCCAGTGCTACCACCAATACACCAACCGTGGTGTACTTTAATTGACGGATGGCCTCCATTTGATTCTCAACTTGTTGTGTTAGTAGAACTTTGCCATCTTTTTGATCTTTAAAGCCTTTCCATAGCACGGTATGAACAATAAATGCTGCTCCGCTTGGCTTTTCGATGAGGCGAATACTGTCTATTGGAAAATTAAGGTCAGTACACAAGTTATCGATTTGTGGGCGAGTGATCTCGAGTTCAGCAAGTTGCTTGGTTCTTCGTTCAACGTCTATTGAAGTCCAGACTTGCTGGTTGTTGTCATCACACAAGATGACACTGGTGTTGGGTGACTCTTTGGCGTAGAAGCGATTCCACTCTGTTAGCGGTGGTATCTCTCCTGAAGAGAGCAGCTCATTTATAATCGAAGGTAATTCACGAAGTGTGTTTTTAGAATAGGCTTCAAAGAGTTGGTGTTTTTGACTGTTGTAATAGAACCAAGTACTCGTGAGCACCATTGCAAATAAGATTGAGGCTGCAATGGTAAATGTGCGTCGTCTAAACTGAGTTTTATACAGTCTTTTCATCTTACTTCGCTTCTAGTTCAAATCGATAGCCTTGCCCACGAATTGTGCTGATAATCTTATCCTGAGTGTATTGCGTTAACTTTTTACGTAAGCGTGAAACGATCACTTCAATGTTATTTGGCTGAACACTTTCACCTTGAGCATACAGTGAGTCTGTAATCTGTTGCTTGGAGACTATCTGTAAACTGTGTCGGATAAGGTATTCAAATATTTGAAACTCTAAGGCCGTAAGTTCGATAAGTGCATCATCGTAAGTGATGCGTTTGGCTTGGGTATCAAGAGTTAAGGATTGTGCTTTGATTTGCGAGGCTGAAAACCCCTGGTTGCGACGAACAAGCGCTTCAAGACGTGCGTGTAATTCTTCAAATTGGAAAGGTTTAGTTAGGTAGTCATCTGCGCCAGAGTTCAGCCCTTCAACTTTATCTTGCCAATCACCACGTGCCGTTAATATTAGGATGGGTACAGTAATCTCTTTACGGCGTATTTGTTTGATCAGTGTGATTCCGTCGAAATCAGGTAAACCAAGGTCAATGATCATGACATCTGTATTAGGCTGTTTTTGAATGGTTTGCAGGCACGCTGAAGCTGTTTTCTCTGCATGGACTGTATGTCCTTGCTCACTGAGTTGAGAAGACAGGTGGTGATTCAATATTTCATTATCTTCAACCAAAACAACCAGCATTTAATATCCCTATATACAATAAGATTCAACTAGATAGAGCTTACACTAGCTTTGGATAAAAAAAAGGGAGAAGCCAAAGCTTCCCCCTTAATATTTATTCCAAATGAGCCTACTTCTGTAGTAAAGAAATATCCGCAATCTGTAGGAATAGGTTACGTAGGTTGTTTAGCAGCGTTAGACGGTTCTTTTTCAGAGCTTCGTCATCAGCCATAACCATTACGTTATCGAAGAACGCATCAACTGGTTCACGTAGGTCAGCTAGTTTGCTTAGGGCTTCTTGGTAGTTGCCTGTCGCGAATGCTGGCTCTAGAGCTTCAGTCATGACTTCAACGTTTTCAGCTAGTGCTTTTTCTGCGTCTTCTTGAAGAAGAGTTAGGTCGATTTCAGCTGGTAGTTCGCCGTCGAATTTCGCAAGGATGTTACCTACACGCTTGTTCGCTGCTGCTAGTGCTTCTGCTGCTTCCAGTTCACGGAAGTGAGAAACCGCTTTAACACGTTGGTCAAAGTCTGCAGGTTTAGTTGGGCGACGTGCTAGTACCGCTTGGATGATATCAACACTGAAACCAGCATCTTGATACCATGCGCGGAAACGACCTAGCATGAAGTCGATAACGTCAGCTTCAACGTTGTCGTTAGTCAGCTTGTCGCCTAGTAGCTCTTTCGCTTTACCGATCAGATCAGTTAGGTCTAGGTTGTAGCCGTTTTCAACGATGATACGTAGAACACCTAGTGACGCGCGACGTAGTGCGAATGGGTCAGAACCTTTTGGTGCTTGGCCAATACCGAAGATACCTACGATAGTGTCTAGCTTGTCTGCCATTGCAACTGCTGAAGAGATACCTGTGCTTGGTAGGGTATCACCAGCGAAACGAGGCATGTACTGCTCGTAAAGTGCTAGTGCAACTTGCTCGTCTTCACCATCGTGAGTCGCGTAGTGCATACCCATAACACCTTGAGTATCCGTAAATTCGAATACCATAGAAGTCATTAGGTCACATTTAGCTAGCAGGCCAGCACGCTTAGACTTTTCAACGTCAGCATCGATTTGCTCAGCGATGTAGCCAGCAAGCTCAGTAATGCGGTCTGTCTTGTCTTTGATAGTACCAAGTTGCTTCTGGAAGATAGCTTGGTCTAGTTCAGGAAGACGGTCGATCAGCGGACGTTTACGGTCGGTGTTGAAGAAGAATTCAGCATCAGCAAGACGTGGACGTACAACTTTCTCATTACCTTCGATAACGTGACGAGGCTCTTTAGACTCGATGTTCGATACGAAGATAAAGTTTGGTAGAAGGTTTTTCTCTGCGTCATACACAGGGAAGTACTTCTGGTCGCCTTTCATGGTGTAAACCAAAGCTTCAGAAGGTACTTTTAGGAACTCTTGCTCAAACTTAGCAGTAAGAACCACTGGCCATTCAACTAGTGAAGTTACTTCTTCAACCAAGTCGTCTTCTAGGTCAGCAATACCGCCAACAGCCTCTGCTGCTTTTTTAGCATCAGCTAGGATGATAGCTTTACGAGCATCGTAATCTGCCATTACTTTACCGCGCTCTTCTAGGATCGCAGGGTACTGGTCAGCAGACTCGATTGTGAACTCTTGTTCGCCCATGAAACGGTGGCCACGGATAGTACGAGCAGATGCTACACCTAGGATTTCGCCTTCAACAAGCTCATCACCTAGTAGTACTGTCAGTGTTTTCACTGGACGGATAAATTGAATGTCTGAGTTGCCCCAGCGCATTGCTTTAGGAATAGGTAGGCCCGCTAGTGCTTTCGCAGCGATGTCCATAACTAGTTCCTGAACTGGTTTGCCAGCCACTTCTTGTTTGAAAAGAAGCCACTCGCCTTTGTCTGTTTTCAGACGGTCAGCTTGCTCAACAGTAATACCGTTACCACGAGCCCAACCTTGCGCAGCTTTCGTTGCGTTGCCTTCAGCATCGAATGCAACAGAAACAGCAGGACCACGTTTTTCAACGACTTTGTCTGCTTGGCCTTCAGCCAGTGCTGTTACTTTAAGTGCTAGACGACGAGGTGCTGCGTACCACTTGATGCCTTCGTGAGAAAGCTCAGCAGTTTTAAGGCCTGCTTCAAAGTTAGAAGCAAATGCTTCTGCTAGAGAACGAAGTGCTGTTGGTGGAAGCTCTTCCGTACCCAGTTCAATTAGAAAATTCTTCGCCATGATTATTTGTCCTTCTTACACATTGGGAAGCCAAGCGCTTCACGTGACGCGTAGTACGCCTCAGCAACTGATTTAGTCAGGTTGCGGATACGAAGGATGTAACGTTGACGCTCTGTTACAGAGATAGCTTTGCGCGCATCAAGAATGTTGAATGCGTGACCTGCTTTTAGAATGCGCTCGTAAGCTGGAAGCGGAAGTGGCTTCTCAAGCTCAAGTAGCTCTTTACACTCTTTTTCACACTGATCGAAGAAAGTGAATAGGAAATCTACGTCTGCGTGCTCGAAGTTGTAGGTTGATTGCTCAACTTCGTTTTGGTGGAAGATGTCACCGTAAGTCACGTTAGAACCGTCTGGTGCTACGTTCCATACTAGGTCGTAAACAGAATCTACTTCCTGGATGTACATTGCTAGACGCTCGATACCGTAAGTGATCTCGCCGGTTACTGGCTTACACTCAAGGCCGCCAACCTGTTGGAAGTAAGTAAACTGAGTTACTTCCATGCCGTTTAGCCATACTTCCCAACCAAGGCCCCATGCACCTAGTGTTGGGTTTTCCCAGTTATCTTCAACGAAGCGAATATCGTGAACAAGTGGGTCAACACCAAGAACCTCTAGTGAGCCTAGGTACAACTCTTGGATATTGTCTGGCGATGGTTTTAGCGCTACTTGGAATTGGTAGTAGTGCTGCAGACGGTTAGGGTTTTCACCGTAACGGCCATCAGTAGGACGACGTGAAGGTTGTACGTAAGCTGTAGACATTGGCTCTGGGCCAAGTGCTCGTAGACATGTCATTGGGTGAGAGGTGCCGGCACCTACTTCCATATCTAGAGGTTGAACAATGGTACAACCGTTTTGAGCCCAGTAATCCTGCAGCGCGAGGATCATTCCCTGGAAGGTTTTGATATCGTATTTTTGCATAGTCAGGTTCGCGCGATTCTTTTAAATGAATGAGAAAATAACCTCTGAGTATACCGAGATATTCGTAAAGCGAGTAGGGGTAATCTTGTTTAATTAATCGCCTTAAATCCCTTTTAATGGATTTTTTTCTCTTTAATCTTCTTTTTTCGAGTTAAAGACGCTTTTTAGGTTCAGAGTTACTTGTTTTAGCTGTTTTGGGTCGTTAGAATCACGCCGTCTTTGGGGAGTAGCCTGCCTATTTATCAACACTGGGATAATAGGTTCGTTCGTCAACATAATTGATGCAAAATCATCATGGCGTTCGAGACGAAAACGACGATAACAAAACAAACGTCGACATCGTTTAGCAAGACCTTAGACAAACATCGTGAACCGGGGTGGGGCGCGAGGTTTGTCTTTGGTTAAATATAATAATCCTCGCCCCAAATGAGCATGTCGTGAGCGTTTTAGCAATTTCAATTACAACTGTCGCTTTAGCCGAAATCGGTGACAAGACGCAGTTACTTTCCCTTTTATTAGCTAGCAGATACCGTAAGCCAATTCCGATTATCGCTGCTATTTTCTTAGCAACATTAGTGAATCATGCCCTTGCTGCATGGTTAGGTGTTGTAATCGCAGATTACCTGTCTCCGGACGTTTTGAAGTGGGTGCTGGTGGTCAGCTTTATCGTAATGGCTGGCTGGATTCTGATCCCTGATAAATTGGATGACGATGAAGGTGTGTCGAATCGAGGCCCGTTTGTCGCCAGTTTTATCGCCTTCTTCATTGCCGAGATAGGTGATAAAACCCAGATAGCGACATCGATTTTAGGGGCTCAATATTCTGATGCGTTAACGTGGGTGATTCTGGGGACTACCATCGGTATGTTGCTCGCGAATGTGCCTGTGGTGATTATCGGCAAGTTATCTGCGGATAAAATGCCATTAGATCTGATTCGAAAAGTAACCGCTGCTTTGTTTGTTGCCTTGGCGATTGGTGCTGCCGTTTTATAGTGGTGATTTTACATTTTCGTTTGTAAATCAAAGAGCAATATTAATTGGTCTAGATCAAGTGTTGGTTCGAAAAGCAGTGTGAGTGTGTGTGCTGACACATAACGGTCATGCATGTCATGTTAATTTAATCTTGTGATCGGTTTTTATCTTAATTGGTATAAGCAAGAGGGCATGACTATGTTAACGCGCTATATGGGAATGACTCCAAAAAGCCAAAGTTACCTGTTTACCTTTGGTCTCGCACTTACTTTACTCGGTATGGTGTTGACTGATATGTGGCTACCTATGGTCGCAGGCTCAATCATCATGACTGGACTTTCCGTCGAAGCTTGGATTCGTGTTGCACACATTATTCCAATGAGAAAGGACATGAGAGCAATGCAACATCAAATGGAAAAGCTACAGCAGTACGCTAGAGAATCGGAATAGCAAAAAGCCGCAATGAACAATTCATTGCGGCTTTTTTTGTTGTTTATTAAGTTAACAATAATTTAACCTTATAAACCTTTACGAATGAGATATTGGTAAGGGAGGGCATCAGTTTGCGCGCTAACTAATTGGTGATCCATGAATCGACAAAAGCTCGGAATATCACGAGTTGTCGATGGATCGTCTGCTTTTACCAATAACACATCACCATCCTGCATGTTCCTAATCGTCTTCCTGACCATCATTACTGGTTCTGGGCAGCGTAGCCCCTCAGCTTCTAAAGTGTGTGTTGCCAGTTCAGGATCGAATGTCATGTTTACTTCTCTTTATATGCGTAACGCAAAGAATGATACTTCTGCAGGAAAAATATGCAATAACCTCTTGGCAAACAGAATGATTTGCTATAACTTAGTTAACAAGTTGATAACAACTTGATGTGAGACAACTAGCTAAGGAGTGGCGATGTTGACAGGTTTAGATAGACTTACGATTTATTCAGTACTGTGCTTTATTTCTTTTTGTGCACTGGTATTAAGAACACCCGCAGAAGCGTCATTAATGCCATTGGCAGGTATGATTGCAACAATTTTTGGTATTTGGGTTGAGATGCGCCGTTGGCAAGGTATCTCTGAAGAGCAAGAACATTAACCCAGATCCCTATTACACAATTCCGATACGACATTCCGACACTATCCCCAGTTTTCTTGGGCTTCCCCGCTGAAAGGCGGGATTTTTTTTGCCTGAAGCATGGTATAACAGAGGCAGTATTATCACTTAGGTATTGAGTGTGGAATTAGAAGAAATCTACCGTCGTGACCTTAACTTATTGGTCGCGTTAAAAGTCTTAATTGAAGAAGGCAGTGTTAGCCAAGCCGCTGTTCGTTTGAACTTAAGTCAGTCTGCAACGAGCCGTGTACTTGGGCGTTTAAGACATTTGTTGGATGACCCGCTATTTACCCGCCAAGGTCAGCGTTTGCTTCCTACCAGTAAAGCGTTGGAAATCAGTCAGCAAATTGAGCAACCTCTTGAATCATTTCGGCAGCTTCTGACTCCTAGCGAGTTTAACCCTTACTATTGTAATGAGCGGTTCTTGATTGCGACCACTGACTACGCGATGCAAACCATCTTGCCTTACGCCCTGCCTAAAATTTATGAGCTTGCGCCGAATATCTCTTTGGAGTTTGCACCACTTCAGCATGAAAAGTTGTTTAAACAATTGAGCACTGAAAGAGTGGATATGGCAATTTGTCGTCCGACGGGGTCTGTGTCGCCTCTGCATCAAAAAGTACTTGGCCCAGTAGGCGTATCTTGCCTACTTTCTAGGAATCACCCCTTAGCAAAAGAATCATTGAGTTTAGATGATTATGTCAATCTTCCTCATGCGATGATCGCAATTAGTGATGGCGTGAAAGCGCTACTGGACAATGCACTTGCGAATCAAAACCCACGGAAAATGGTATTGCGGGCTTATCATCTGGAAGCTGCGTTGGCGATTGTTGATAAAATGCCTTTGGTGATCACTGTGCCGGCTGACTTAGCGTATTTAGTGGCTGATCGCTATGACCTTGTAGTGAAACCTTTACCATTTGAGTTTATGCCGTTTGATTATTCGTTGATATGGCATTCTCGTTGTGACTCATCTGCCTCACAACAATGGTTAAGAAGGGTAGTAAAAGAGGAGTGTGGCGAATTGATTCAAAAGCGCATTGCGGATGTTGGCTTGGGCTAACTTAGAAACGCGCTTTTTTCACTTGAGCTGAATGACAAAAATGCAAAAGGGCTGATAGTAATCAGCCCTTTGTTATTTTGGATTGTTGAAGCTTAGCTTTTCAACCCCGTAGCTTACTTAATCACTACCATAGTTTGATAACTAAAGCTTTATAACTAAAGTTTTATAACTAAAGTTTTATAACAACACGACCAGTGATTTGACCGTTAGTGATGTCTTCTGCTGCTTGAATTGCACCGTCTAAAGATACCTCTTTGGTTGCTTGACCGTAGAATGACTCCGGTAATAGCTCTGCAAGTTGCTCCCAAGCTTTGATACGTTTTTCGCGAGGGCACATTACAGAGTCGACGCCTTGTAGGCGAACATTACGCAAAATGAATGGCATTACGGTTGTAGGTAAATCAAAACCGCCAGCTAGACCACACATTGCAACTGCACCGTTGTAATCAATTTGCGCCAATACTTTTGCTAGCACTTTACTGCCTACAGTATCAATAGCGCCTGCCCACAGTTGTTTTTCTAGCGGTTTAGCTGGTTCTTCTAGTTCAGCACGTTCAACGATACGTGAAGCACCTAGTGACTTTAGAAGTTCGCCATTTTCAGATGCTCGGCCAGTTACAGCTGCTACTTTGTAACCTAGCTGGTTTAGTAGAGTAATAGACACGCTACCCACACCACCACTCGCGCCAGTTACTAAAATTTCGCCATCTTCAGGCTTAATTCCTGCGTCAACAATCGCTTGTACACAAAGCATTGCGGTGAAACCAGCGGTGCCGATTGCCATGACTTTTTTAGCGTCTAGGCCTTGTGGCATTGGCACTAACCAATCACCGTTTAGACTTGCCTTTTCAGCCATGCCACCCCAGTGCCCTTCACCAACACCCCAGCCAGTCAGAACGACTTCATCGCCTTCTTTGTAGCGAGGATCATCCGATTGAGAAACCACGCCCGAAAGGTCGATACCAGGAACCATAGGGAAGTTACGAACAATACGCCCTTTTCCTGTAATCGCTAAACCATCTTTGTAGTTAAGAGACGAATAGTTAACGTTAATTTTCACGTTACCTTCCGGCAGTTGCGACTCATCAATTTGAGAAACAGCAGCGATGGTTTTTTYGTCTTCTTGGTTTAATACAAGTGCTTTAAACATGATCAGCTCCGTAGGAGGAATATTAGGAATCTGCCAACAACTCTAGACGAGATTTCAGAGAAAAAATAATGAAACTTCAACATTAGATCTATGCATAAAACGCATAAGTAAACCGAGAAGTTTTGTTGAGGTATAACCGATAGAGAAAAGCGCAATCACGATAAACATGAATTGCGCTTTTTGGAGGTATTTTCGTTAACTCGATATTTTCTTACCAGTTAACAAAGCTGTTTCTTATTCAGTTACAGCTGACTAAGGTCGTTCAAATACCGTTGCAATACCCTGGCCTAATCCAATACACATCGTTGCTAAACCGTATTTAACGTCTTGTGCTTCCATCAGGTTAATTAGGGTGGTTGAGATACGAGAACCAGAACAGCCAAGTGGGTGACCCAGTGCAATCGCACCGCCGTTAAGGTTTACTTTCTCGTCAACCACATCAAGTAGACCTAGATCTTTAGCACATGGAAGAGATTGAGCTGCGAATGCTTCATTTAGTTCAATCACACCCATATCTTCAATCGTTAAACCCGCACGCTTAAGTGCTTTTTGGGTCGCAGGTACTGGGCCGTAACCCATAATTGAAGGATCGCAGCCAGCGATAGCCATAGACTTCACGCGAGCACGAATCTTAAGGCCAAGTGCGTTGGCTTTCTCTTCGCTCATGATTAGCATTGCGGAAGCTCCATCAGATAATGCTGATGAAGTACCTGCTGTTACCGTACCATTCGCCGGGTCAAATACCGGGCGCAGCTGAGATAAACCTTCAACCGTTGTTTCTGGGCGAATGACTTCATCGTAATCCAGAGTAAACAGTGAGCCATCAGCTGCGTGCCCTTCTGTTGGCAGAATTTCGTTTTTAAAACGGCCTTCAACTGTTGCAGCTTGAGCTCGAGCATGTGAACGTGCTGCGAACGCATCTTGGTCTTCACGGCTAATGCCATGCATCTTACCTAGCATCTCAGCCGTTAGACCCATCATGCCCGCAGCTTTTGCTACGTTCTTTGACATGCCTGGGTGGAAGTCGACACCGTGTGTCATTGGCACGTGGCCCATGTGCTCTACACCGCCAATTAGGCAGATCTCGGCATCACCAACCATGATTGAACGAGTTGCATCATGCAGAGCTTGCATAGATGAACCACATAAACGGTTAACAGTTACAGCGCCGATCTCAATTGGTAAACCAGCTAAAAGTGCGGCGTTACGTGCAACGTTGAAGCCTTGCTCTAGTGTTTGTTGTACACAACCCCAGTAGATATCTTCAATCTCTGAAGGGTTAACTTCTGGGTTACGCTCTAAAATGCCTTTCATCAAATGTGCAGACAAATCTTCAGCACGAGTGTGACGGTAAGCTCCACCTTTGGAACGTCCCATTGGGGTGCGAAGGCAATCAACAACAACTACATTATTCATTTTGCTATTCCTTTTCCAAATGTGGGTTACAGAGAACTGGCTTGTTGAGCGTCGTAAAAGCTTTCGCCTTTCGCAGCCATATCAAGCAATAGTTGAGGAACTTGGTACATTGCACCTAAGTCTTGGTAGCCTTTCGCCATTTCAACGAAGTTACCAATACCCACACTGTCTAAGTAGCGGAATACGCCGCCTCTGAATGGAGGGAAGCCTAAACCGTAAACCAGTGCCATATCCGCTTCTTGCGGTGTCGCGATGATGCCTTCTTCTAGACACAGTACGACTTCGTTGATCATTGGAATCATCACGCGTTGGATAATGGTTTGATCATCAAATTCTTGTGGCTGTTGGCATACATCAGCAAGCACAGGAAGAATATCTTCAGAGAAGGTTTTCTTTGGACGACCGCGCTTGTCTACGCTGTAAGTGTAGAAACCGCTACCGTTCTTCTGGCCGTATTTGTCTGCTTCGTAAAGTGCATCAATAGCATCACGACCTTCTTTACCCATACGTTCAGGGAAACCTTGCGCCATTACAGCTTGTGCGTGGTGTGCTGTGTCTAGACCAACAACATCTAGCAGGTAAGCTGGGCCCATTGGCCAACCGAACTTACGTTCCATTACTTTATCCACTTTTGTGAAATCAGCTCCGTCGCGTAGCAACATACTGAAACCGCCAAAGTAAGGGAAAAGGACACGGTTCACGAAGAAACCTGGGCAGTCATTTACAACGATAGGGGATTTACCCATCTTCGCTGCGTAAGCAACCACGCGATTGATGGTTTCTTCTGAAGTGTGTTCACCACGGATGATCTCAACTAAAGGCATGCGGTGCACTGGATTAAAGAAGTGCATGCCACAGAAGTTTTCTGGGCGCTTCAGTGATTTTGCTAATAGATTGATCGGAATAGTTGAGGTGTTTGATGTCAGAACAGTATCTTCACCAACCAAACCTTCTACTTCGCTCAGTACCGCTGCTTTTACTTTAGGATTCTCTACAACCGCTTCTACAATCACATCTGATTGCTCAACACCTGCATAATGCAGACTTGGAGTAATAGAAGACAGAATACCTGCCATCTTGAATCCATCTAGTCGACCGCGTGATAAGCGTTTATTCAACAGCTTAGAAGCTTCGTTCATACCAAGATCAAGAGACGCTTGTGCGATGTCTTTCATCATCACTGGTACGCCTTTCAATGCTGACTGGTAAGCAATACCGCCGCCCATGATACCTGCGCCAAGTACGGCTGCACGTTCAGTCGCTTTGTTTGCTGACTTGCCAGCTTGCTTCGCTAAGCCTTTAATGTATTGGTCGTTAAGGAATAGGCCAACCAGTGCTTTTGCTTCTTCTGACTTAGCCAGTTTTACAAAGTGTTTACGCTCAATATCAAGCGCGGCATCGCGATCGCTGCGAGCTGCTTCTTCAATCGCAATCACTGAGGTGATTGGCGCTGGGTAATGTGGCCCTGCTTTTTGAGCGACAAGCCCTTTAGCCATCGTAAAGCTCATCATGGCTTCTAGCTTGCTTAGTGATAACGCTGATGTTTTTTGTTTACGACGTAGTTGCCAATCAAGTTTTTCGTTTGCTGCCAGAGAAACAGTATTGATAGCTGACTCTAGGAGTTGTTCGGTATCAACAATTGCATCTAACAAGCCAATTTTTAAAGCTTCATCTGCACGACAAGCTTTACCCTGAGTGATGATTTCCATTGCACTATCTGCACCGATAACGCGAGGTAAACGCACACAGCCACCAAAGCCAGGCATGATGCCCAATTTTGTTTCTGGTAATCCGATGCTGGTGGTCTTGTCGCCAATACGGAAATCGGTAGCAAGGACACATTCACAACCGCCGCCAAGGGCATGACCGCGAATCATTGAAAGGGTTGGAACTGGTAAATCTTCTAGTTTGCTGAAAATAGAATTAGCAAATCTTAGCCATTCATCAAGTTCTGCTTCTGGCTTAGCAAATAAACCCAGAAATTCAGTAATGTCGGCACCGACGATGAAGGCATCTTTGTTTGAAGTTAAGATGAGACCACGTAAACCTGAGTGAGCTTTAAGCGCATCAAGTGCTTGGTCTAGGGATTCTAAAGTAGCAAGGTCTAGCTTATTTACAGAAGCTGGAGCGCAGAAGCTTAGTTCAGCTATTCCATCTTGTAATTCCTTTACCTGTAGGGTGTTAGCTTGGTAAATCATTGTCTATCTCCATGACGTACAATCCACGATTGCGTGAGAGAATTCTTGTTGTATTTATATCGTTAAATTCATTCTGGTTTGACCAGTTGTTTTAGTTTGTACTTGGTCTAATGTAAATTCAATACATTTTTTAAACAATTGTTTAACATTGTGCGTTGGCACAGATCTCTAACGGTTATTCAATGTGCGTGATACACTTTGATTTCCTCATTAATAAAGCCATCAATATGAATGACCAGCCTTACCTTATTCCGTTGCAATCGGCGCAATTTGAAGAAGAAATAAAGAAGAGTGTATTCATTACTCATTTAGCTCATACCCCAAGTGTAGAATCTGCCAAACAGTTTGTTGAACAAGTAAAAGCGGATCATGCTTCAGCAAGGCATAACTGCTGGGGATTCGTTGCGGGGCGACCTGAAGATTCAATGAAATGGGGCTTTAGTGATGATGGTGAACCTTCAGGTACGGCGGGTAAACCTATCTTGGCGCAGCTGTCAGGTTCTGGTGTTGGTGAACTAACGGCTGTAGTGACTCGTTATTCTGGTGGAATTAAACTTGGGACGGGTGGCTTAGTTAAAGCTTATGGTGGTGGAGTACAACAAGCTCTCAAGCTGCTTCAAACTATCGAGAAAAAAATAACCACAAACTTACGCCTAGAGTTAGACTATGGATTCGTGCCGATCGCACAATCAATTATGTCTCAATTTGAAGCAAAGGAAGTGCAGGCGGACTATGGCGTCAATGTAGTCATGATCGTTGAGATAGAAGTGCTTCAAGTCGATGCTTTTATGGAAACCATCGTCAATAAAAGCAGTGCTAAAGCACTGGTATCAAAATTAGATAATAACTAGGAAGTTTGAAGCCTCTCGCTTCGTCATATTTGTAATGCAATTTCGCTCAATTATTCGTATCGTCGGGTTATTACTGGCACTGTTTAGTGTCTCTATGCTCGCTCCCGCTCTGGTCGCACTTATCTATCGTGATGGTGCGGGTGTACCTTTTGTAACTACATTTTTTGTACTGCTTTTTTGCGGTGCGACTTGTTGGTTTCCGAACCGCCGACATAAGCATGAATTAAAAGCCCGTGATGGGTTTTTAATTGTGGTACTTTTTTGGACGGTAATCGGTAGTGCTGGTTCGTTGCCCTTCCTTATTTCTGATACACCTAATATCTCAGTCACGGATGCGTTCTTTGAATCGTTTTCTGCTTTAACGACAACAGGTGCTACCGTTATTGTCGGTTTAGACGAGCTTCCTAAAGCGATATTGTTCTACCGCCAGTTCCTACAATGGTTTGGTGGGATGGGTATCATTGTACTAGCTGTAGCTATTCTTCCGGTTTTGGGTATCGGTGGTATGCAGTTGTATCGAGCTGAAATTCCAGGCCCAGTTAAAGACAGTAAAATGACGCCTAGGATTGCTGAAACAGCAAAAGCGCTTTGGTATATCTATTTAAGCTTGACGGTTGCATGTGCGCTCGCATTTTGGCTTGCAGGTATGAGTGCTTTTGATGCTATTAGCCATAGCTTCTCAACAATTGCGATCGGTGGCTTCTCTACACATGACGCAAGTATGGGATATTTTGATAGCCATACCATCAATATGATTACTGTTGTCTTCTTATTGATCTCAGCATGTAACTACTCCTTACACTTCGCCGCATTCGCTTCTGGTGGTGTGCATCCAAAATACTATTTAAAAGACCCTGAATTCAGAGCCTTCATTTTTATCCAAGCTGTATTGTTCTTGGTTTGTTTTTTATTGCTTCTGAACCATCAGTCTTACGATTCTTATTATGATGCGTTTGATCAGGCTTTGTTCCAAACGGTATCAATATCTACTACTGCTGGCTTCACTACTACAGGCTTTTCTGAGTGGCCGCTGTTTCTTCCGGTTCTTCTTTTGTTTTCATCTTTTATAGGGGGATGTGCAGGTTCAACTGGTGGTGGTATGAAAGTGATTCGTATTTTATTGCTGACCTTGCAAGGTGCTCGTGAAATGAAGCGTCTTGTTCATCCCCGAGCGGTATACACCATTAAAGTCGGTGGTGCGGCTTTATCACAGCGGGTCGTTGATGCGGTGTGGGGGTTTTTCTCTGCTTATGCACTGGTGTTTGTCGTTTGTATGTTGGCGTTGATAGCTACAGGAATGGACGAATTAAGTGCTTTCTCTGCGGTAGCTGCAACTCTTAACAACCTCGGTCCTGGCTTGGGTGAAGTAGCCCTGCATTTTGGCGATATAAATGACAAAGCTAAATGGGTATTAGTGGTATCCATGCTATTCGGTCGTTTAGAAATTTTCACTTTATTAATATTACTGACTCCTACGTTCTGGCGTAGTTAAGGATAGGTTGTGGCAAAGGCATTATTTTTGTATTCAAGCCGAGAAGGGCAAACTAAGAAGATTCTCCACTATATAGAAGAAGAGTTATCTGAGTTTGAGTGTGAAATCGTAGATCTACACACAGCGGGTAATATTGATTTCAACTCTTATGATCGCGTATTGATTGGTGCTTCTATTCGTTATGGCCATTTGAATAAAAAGTTGTACCAGTTTATAGAAACAAACATTGAACAATTACAATCAAACAAAGTGGCTTTCTTCTGCGTTAACTTAACAGCTAGAAAAGAAGACCAAGGAAAAGATACGCCAGAAGGTAGTGCATATATAAAGACGTTTCTTAAAAAGTCACCTTGGCAGCCTGCTTTGATAGGTGTATTTGCTGGTGCCCTCTATTACCCACGTTATAACTGGTTCGATAAAACCATGATTCGCTTCATTATGAATATGACTGGTGGAGAAACGGACACCACCAAGGAAATTGAGTATACGAATTGGGGAAAAGTCTCTTTATTCGCAGGAAAGCTCTCGAATATGTAATAGAAAAGCCTACTTTTGAGGCGTTTTGAGTTCTTTTTAATCGAACGAATAAAAAAACGAGAAAAACTTCAAAAAGGGCTTGCCAGTGTGATCGAAATCTCTATAATGCGACCTCGTTGAAACGGGAAGGCTTCGTAAGAAACCAAAACGAATCAGCAGGTCAAATTAGCCAAGCTAAGCGCTTGAAAAAAGTTTTGAAAAAAGTGGTTGACACTAAAACTTAAATCGCTAAAATGGCCGTCCGATTTGAGCGAAGCTCAAAAAGGAAAAGCTCTTTAAMAATTTAAACCTATCAATCTGTGTGGGCACTCGTTGATGATATCAAAAAAGATTTCCTCGGAAATCGACTTTGGTTTCAATGAACTGAGTGACCAATACGAATAGTTGTTCTCTTTATAGAGAGCGGTTATTTGGCACAGTCAATTCATTACCATTCTGTTGGAATGGTAATAGCTTTAGAATTACATGTTTACTTCGGTAAATATTAGTTTTGAAGTCAGTATTCATTGAGCCGACAAAATCTTAAATTGAAGAGTTTGATC